>JAEYYQ010000061.1 GCA_023428365.1 Pseudomonadota bacterium
GCGAATGGTCTATTTTCGGCTTGACGCAGGGCCCGCAGTACCGCTTAAAGCGGACGCGCCAGCGCAGTGCCGCCTTAGCTCAGTTGGTTAGAGCGCTAGATTGTGGATCTAGAGGTCCCCCGTTCGAGCCGGGGAGGCGGTACCATTAAAATCAAGGACTTAGCGTTGTGCGTCGCCAGGCGGTCTTGCCGGTTTAAGCAGGATTTAAGCTGACGGGCGGGAGTTGCGGTAGCCGCTTCTCGGCCTTCCGGGCATGGCGCCTCCTACGGCGCGGAAGATCGCGAACAGTGCCACCCAATGTCGTTTGACCCCAGTCATCGTCTCAGCAATGAGGATGGGGACGCTGTGAGGGCAATCTCTCCCTACAAGGGCAAGGTTCCTGGGCATGGATTGGGACGATTTGCGCTTCGTGCTTGCTGTTGGACGAACCCAGTCATACGCGGGCGCGGCCCGGCAGTTGCGCGTTAACGAAACCACAGTCATCCGCCGGTTGACGCGTCTAGAGCAAGTTCTGATGGCGCGCCTGTTCGAACGTAGCGGAGGCCTGCTCCAGGTTACGGAAGCCGGGGCGGAGGCGATGCGTCGGGCAGAGCGGATCGAACTCGAAGTTCAGGCCGCCGAGAGCCGCCTCAGTGGGACGGACGATCGGCCAGCAGGGACGGTGCGTCTAACCGCAGCCTATCTGTTCACCAACCACATCATTGTTCCGGCGCTGCCGCGACTCCTTGGTGCGAACCCCCATCTCACGGTCGAACTCGTTGCCGACGGGCGCGACCTCAGCCTGACCAACCGCGAGGCAGACATTGCCGTGAGGCTTGCGCGGCCCGAGACGGAAAGCAGGTCCATAATCAAACGTGTCGGCACCCTCAATTATGGTGTGTACGCAGCAAAGGCCTGTGCGGAGCAGCAGTTGCCGTGGATCGCCTATGACGATCGACTTCGCGACTTGCCACAGGCGCGCTGGATTAACGAGCGGTTAGCTCGGGATCACGCCAACAAACCGCAAGTGCTGATCAACGATGCGGAAACGCTGTTGCGATGCGTGAAGCTCGGCCTTGGAAAATCTGTTCTACCGATAACTATTGGCGACTCTGAACCGGACCTTATCCGTATTGAGCATGAGGCGCCGCCAATGACCCGCGAAATCTGGTTGATGGTTCATGCGGGATTGCGCGAACTTTCGCGGATTCGCGCCGTCATGAACTGGCTGGAAATGCTATCCGCTCGAATCTGATCCTTCAATTTCTGCTACCTGCAATTTTGCCAACCCGCACAGCAGAAATGTTTGGTGGCGATCCGCGCGGCTTCATGGGATCGACATGGCAAAGCTGCGCGAGAGACCCGCCATGGGCGAGATAAAGACTTCTTCCGAGACGCTGATCGTCCAGGCCGACCATTTCGTGGATCCGCAGAATGGCGCGATCGTTCCACCGATCGCAACATCGTCGACGTTCGCTCGCAACGAAGACTACGAACTTCCTGCCGGACTTCGGTACAGCCGGTACGGCAATCCAACGGTCATCCTGGCGGAAAACCTGCTCGCCAAGCTCGAGATTGGTAAGGAAGCTCGGCTTTTTAGTTCGGGGTTGGCCGCTTGTGCCGCACTCATAGGCACGCTCAAGGCCGGCGAGCACATCCTCGCACCGCGCATCATGTATCATGGAGCGCAGGATCTGATCCGCGTCACGGCGAGCGACCACAATGCTGAAGTCAGCTTCTTTGACGCCGCCGAGCCTTCATCCTTGAAAGCCGGTCTGCGCACAAATACGAAAATCGTGTGGATTGAATCACCGATCAACCCAACCTGGGATGTCATCGATATCGAAAATGCAGCGCGAGCAGCGCACGAGGCGGGCGCGATCTTGTGTATCGACAGCTCGGTCGCGCCGCCGGTTACGACCCGGCCGCTAAGCCTTGGAGCCGATATCGTCTTCCATTCTGCAACGAAATATCTCAATGGCCATAGCGATGTTCTGGCGGGTGCCCTTATCACCAACACGCTCGATGAGCGCTGGAAAAAAATCATAGAGGCCCGCAACCTAACAGGCGGTGTGCTCGGAGCGTTCGAAGCGTGGCTTCTGATCCGCGGTCTGCGGACGCTTTTTCTGCGCTATGAGCGCAGTTCGGCCAATGCTCTCACCATTGCTCGGCACTTTGAACATCATCCCGCCATCGAGCGTGTGCTGTATCCGGGACTAGAAAGCCATCCTGGCTACGCTATCGCGCGAAAACAAATGACCAATGGTTTCGGCGGCATGCTGTCCATCAAGGTGCATGGCGGCTTTGATGCGGCCGCGCGTGTGGCGTCGGGGCTGAAGGTATTTCTTGCCGCAGCTTCGCTTGGAGGCGTCGAAAGCCTAGCCGAGCATAGGGCCGCTGTCGAAGGTCCCAACAGCGTTGTCCCGCCGAACCTGCTTCGACTATCTGTTGGCATAGAGAGTGCAGCCGACCTCATTGCCGATTTGAATCAGGCGCTTGCGCGACTATGATCGCCGCTGCCTGATGATTTCACCACGATAGCGAACGTGCGCTCAGCGACAACGGCCGACGGTCTTGCTGGACACCGAACGGCGCGCATGGGCGATATCGGACAGCTGTCTACCCTCCATCCTCCGCGCCTACCTGTCATGCGACCGATGACCTCGCTTTGGCCATAAAACTCAAGTGGTGTACGGGCGTCGGAGGAGAGGGAGGTTGAGGCTGGGGCGCTGCCGCGGCCAGGGTGTAATGTTCAGAGTACCCCATGGGGCATACCGAAGTAATGCCGGCACTCTCTCTCGGCCGCGCGATTTCTGCATTCGTTTCTCGTGCTGCCGGCTGTTCGCGGTATGGCCTCGCGGCAATTGGGCTCGTTGCGGCAGGCCTTCAGATCGCTGCGCTGATATCCTCCGCTGTGGCATCTGTCGCGGAGATCAAAGCCGTTGAGGTCGAGGGCAATCAGCGGATCGCCGTCGACACGATCCGCTCACATTTGCTTCTTGCTCCCGGGCAGCCCTACGACGCGGCACGCGCCAACCAGTCCATGAGAGCGCTGTTCGCGACCGGTCAATTCTCGGACGTGCGCATCGAGCAGGTCGGTTCGAAAGTTGTCGTGAAGGTCGTCGAGAACCCGATCGTCGGAACCATTTCCCTCAAGGGCAACAGCGAGCTCAGCACCGATAAGCTCGAACCTGCACTGCAGCTCAAAAAGGGAGCGACGTATTCCCGGGCCAAGGCGCAGGCCGACGCGAATATCCTGAGAGATCTCTATCGGAGGCAAGGCTACTACCGCGCGTCTATTGAGCCGACCGCGACCACGAACAACGACGGGCGCGTCGATCTGGCTTTCGTGATCAACGAGGGCGAGCTGAATAAGGTGCGCAGCATCAGCTTCGTTGGGAATCGCGCGTTTACGGAAAGCCAGCTGCGCGACGTCATGATGACCACCCAATCAGGCTGGCTTGATTTCATGAAATCAAACATCTCGTTTGACGAAGACCGGCTGGTGTTCGATCGCGAGCTGCTGAGGCGCCACTACTTGAAGAAGGGCTATGCCGACGTCGTTGTCTCGCAGCATCAGTCCGAGTTCGATCCAGGAAGCAAAACGTTCGCGATCACCTTCACCCTCGATGAGGGCGCGCAGTACAGCTTTGGCGCCATCTCGGTGGACTCAAGCTTGCCGGATGTCGATACGTCTCTTTTGCGTGATGTGTTGGCGGTGACGGCGGGCGACGTTTTCAATCAGGAACTCGTCGAAAAGTCCGAAGAGAAGCTGATGGTGGCGCTCAACAAGCAGTCGAAGCCGTTTGCCCGCCTGCAGGTCGTTCCGTCTCGCGATCCAGCATCTCGCACCATCGGGCTGAAATTTTTGGTCGAAGAAGGGCCGCGTATCTTCGTCGAACGGATCGATATCTCGGGCAATACGAAAACCAAGGACCATGTCATCCGGCGCGAGCTCGGCTTTGCCGAAGGTGACGGTATAAACGCGTTTCTGCTGCGCCGCGCGACTACGCAGATCAAGGCACTCGGCTTCTTCAAAACTGTCGACATCACCCACAAGAGGGGAACGACGGAGGACAAGGTCGCTGTCACAGTGGTGGTCGTGGAAGACGAGACAATCGATCTGTCTTTCGGGGCGGGCTATTCCACCTCTGAGGGCGTGATTGGAGACGTTTCCGTCACCGAGCGCAATTTTCTGGGCAACGGTCAGTGGCTGCGCTTCAAGGTTGCCGGCAGTCTGACGCGTTTGCAGGCCGACATCGGCTTCACGCAGCCGCGCTTTCTCGGCACGCGCATGGCAGCGGGGTTCGACCTCTTTTACAAAGACCTCAATTATTATGAGGAGTCGTCTTACAAAACGCGCAGGATGGGAGGCCAGCTGCGGCTCGGCATTCCTCTCACGGACGAACTCGATCTCGGTCTGAATTATAAGTTCAGTCGCAACTCCATTTATGACGTTGGAGAAAACGCGTCCGCGGCGATCAAGGAGGCCGTTTCAGGCGCAAATTCCGCCATCTACAACACCTCGTCGATCGGGTATTCGCTGGCTTACGACACGCGCGATAACAAGAAGCGGCCGACCTCTGGTGTTCTCGCAACTGCCGCTCAGGATTTCGCCGGTGTCGGGGGAGATGTGCGTTACGTCCGCTCGACCGCCGATGTGCGCGCTTACCTTCCGGTGGGCAGCAGCGTGACGTTCATGGGACGAGCGCGCGGCGGCACGATTTCCGGCTGGGGTGGCAGCGAAGTGAGCCTGCTCGATATGTTCTATGGCGGCGGCGACATGGTGCGCGGCTTCTCATCGAGGGGAATAGGCCCGCGCGATACCCTCAGCACTAACAAGGACGCACTCGGCGGCACGGCCTATTACGCATTTACGGCAGAAGCGCTCATCGACATTCCACGGGTGACGGAGACGACTGGTCTGCGCGCGACAGTGTTCGCTGATGCCGGTTCCCTTTGGGGCGTGAACTCGACGTCAGGCAGCGTTCCGGGCCTCGCTGGCAACACGATATCGCCACGGGTGTCCACCGGTGCAGGGATCGCGTGGGATTCGCCGCTGGGTCCCCTGCGTCTCGACTACGCCATCCCGCTCTTGAAGCAGGACTCGGATAAGACACAACCGCTGAGCTTCGGTTTGTCGCCGTTTTGAACGAGAAGGGGCCGCGGTCAGTGCGTAACGCGTGACCTGTCGGCTTGCGAGCCGCCAATCGCGCAAGGGCTTCCCGGAAGGCGGCTGTCACAAAGCCATGTCATCCTGTCCCAGGCTCTGACGCAACTGGGCTGTTGTTATCTGCTATATGCTTCTGCAGGGCCTAGAGAACTTTCTCAGGAAGCAATCATGCCATCGGAACGAAAAGTCGTATTGCGTCCGCTGGAGCGCGAGGATCTGCATTTCGTGCATCAGATGGACAATAACGCCAACGTGATGCGGTACTGGTTCGAGGAGCCATACGAAACCTTCGTCGAGCTGACCGCGCTCTACGACGAACATATCCATGACCAGACCGAACGCCGATTTGTCGTGGTCTGTGAAGACAAAAATGTCGGCCTCGTCGAGTTGGTTGAAATCGATCATGTCCACCGCCGGGCGGAGTTTCAGATCGTCATCGCGCCCGACCACCAGGGCAAGGGGTTGGCGCGCCGCGCTGCGGAACTTGCGATGGACTATGGTTTCGGCGTGCTGAACCTCAACAAGATCTATCTCGTCGTCGACAAGGACAACAAGAAGGCCATCCATATTTACGAGAGGCTCGGCTTTCAGGTTGAAGGCGTGCTGCGCCACGAGTTCTTCATCAACGGCCAGTATCGAGACGTCACACGGATGTGTCTATTTCAGCAGGACTATCTCGGCTCGCGACCAAAGCCAGAGCGTATGGTTACGCCCACTGCCCAGTGATCGGCTCTGCCCTCTGGCCCAGATTATCACGATGCCACCGAGGCGAGCAGTATCCCCGCGAGATGTACGGATAGGTGCTCTGATATCGGGAGCATTTTTAGATGCTGCAGCCGCTTTTTTGGAAAGATCTGTTACCGTCGCCAAAGGTTAGTGCAGAGCCATAGCCGGCATGACTTGCACAATCGTGCTGTTCCTGCTGCGCCTACCACCTATCGACCACGAAGGGCAAGAATCACAATGTTGCGATCTCGCAACGTCTGGTGCGCTGCATGTTCTCATCGCTTCCGTGCAGCACACCGTTCCGCCTGTCCCCTCAGCGCTTCATCCAATAGAAGATATCAGCCGGCGAGGGCGTTTCGCACGAATAGCCGAAGTTGGACGTGTAGATGCCGCCCTGATAGCGCTCCGCGAGTTCGCCGATCGAGTCGTTGTTGACCTCTGCCGCATAATCCTCGGCGTTATCCTTTACTTGGTAGCCGAGCTCCGCGTCGCGCGTGCTGTTCCACCAGCGGCGCTTATTGTTGGACGCGCCCCAGACCACGCGGCAGCCCAGATCCGGCGCCGTCAGACCGGCGGCAACCAAGCCGACGAGATCGGGATAGCTCAGCCATGATGCAAGGTGGCGGCGCTCGGTCGGCTTGGGCACGCACGAGCCGATGCGGATCGACAGGCTTTCAACGGCATGCTTGTCCCAGTAGAGGCGGCCGAACATCTCACCGTACACCTTCGAGATGCCGTAGTAGCCGTCCGGGCGGTGATCGCAATTCTCGTCGAGCTTGGTCGTGCGCTCGTGGAAGCCGATCGAGTGAACCGAGCTGGCGAAGATCACCCGGGCTTTCGCGGCGCGGGCCAACTCAAAGATATTGTAGGTGCCGACGAAGTTGGGGCCGAGCACCTCGTCGAATGGACGGTCGATAGAGACCGCGCCGAAATGCACGATCGCCGAAACTTCATTGGCCATCGCGTCGAAGGCGGCTTTGTCGCTGAGATCCTGCTTGCGGAACTCGCTGCCCTGCGGGAGGGCGTCGGGAAAATCCGCGATGTCACTCAGGATCATGGCGTGGCCCTTTTCTGCCAGACCCGTCGTCAGAACGCGGCCGAGTGCGCCGGATGCTCCGGTCAGAAGGATTTTCTTCGACATGGAAATGTTTCAGTCTCTTTCGACGGCACCTTGTCGAACCAGCTGGCGCCGCCCGGCGCGTCGCTGATCAGCAT
>JAEYYQ010000116.1 GCA_023428365.1 Pseudomonadota bacterium
TCGGCCGAGACGCAGCAGGCAAACGGGGAAGTCCCGCTCCCGGTGGGGCGACCGGACTTCAAATCCGGGTGGGGCCGTCAGACGGTCCCAGGTGGGTTCGACTCCCATCCTTCCCCGCCAACTCCTCCTGAAGGTGGACGATGAACCCGAACACCGCAGCCCTGCTCGGGCAATTCGAAGCTGCCGCGGAGACGGCCCAGGAAACCGAAATAGCGGTGCGCAAAAAGCTGGCCGACGAAGTGGCCCGCCTTGAGCGCGAGCGGACTTTCGCGTTCAGACGCGTCCGGCTTGTGCGCACGCTTCTCAATGCTGCGGAGGTGCATGACACCGAACCCGACGCGCTGATGGCCGAGCGGCGCGCGGTCTGCAATGAACTCGACTGGAACGGCGAAACCGAAATGCAAAGCACCATTCTGGATCACCTGCAGCCGGTCGCACTCAGCATTTGGAAATGCACCTGCGCCGACACGGAGCAAGGCTCGGCAGAGATCACCCAAGAATTGCAAGCCTTTGAGACCTGGCACGAAACAGCCTACGGAAAATCATTCTACGCCTTGTTCGATCGCTATGTTCCGCAGGTGCCCGTTGTCGACTTCTGAAACCACCGAGTTCGATCAATGGCTCGCCGACATGGTGCGTCATCACGGCGAGTTCACGGTACTCGTCATCCTGACGGGTATCGGCGAAAGGAAGATATCGCCGCTGTGCTCGACGTTTCTGCACGTCATTGGCGATGACGTTGATTGGGACGACATCAGGCTGATGTTCGCCGGCTCGGGCCAGAATTGGGATGGCGCGGCATTCTTCCCAACGAAAGCAGATGGCGGCGGCCCGATCGACAATGTGACAGCGCGGGAGCGCTTGGCGGAGTTGCAGACAAAAGTGATGGAAGATCGCATGATCCTCAATGAGGGACACTTCTTCGATACCCTCGGTCGTCGGATCGAAATCGAGCCCTTGCCTGACGCCTGACTAACCAACCCGCCGCACGTCTGCCGTGAACGTATAGCCGACGCTGCGGACGGTCTTGATCAATGTTGGCGTGTCCGGATCGTCCTCGATCTTCTTGCGCAGACGAGCGACCAGGTTGTCGATCGTACGATCCAACGGCGCCCAATCCTGCCCCTTCAATAAATCCATGATATCGCTGCGGGACAGCACACGCTGCGGTCGCTTCACAAAGGCTTCCAGCAGGTTGAATTCGCTGGTCGTGAGCTCCTGCGAGCCGCCGCCCTGCCGTTCCAGGGCGCGGCGTGGAATATCGAGTATCCAGCCCTCGAAGGCATAGCGTTGCTCGGTTCGCCCGGGCGTTGCCTCGCCTCCACCAGATCGCCGGAGAACGGCTCGAACCCTCGCCACCAGCTCGCGCAATTCGAACGGCTTGGCGAGATAATCGTCGGCGCCGAGTTCCAACCCGACCACGCGGTCGATAGCATCACCCTTTCCGGTCAGCATGATGATCGGGATTGTGTGCTCGCGGAGCAGATCCCGAGCCAGATCAAGCCCGTTCTCCTTCCCCAGCCCCAGATCGAGTGTAATCAGGTTAACCGTCTGGCGGCCCAGAACGTCACGCATCTCGGCCCCGTTCTGAGCCTCGGATACGCCGAAACCTTCACCCTCGAGACACCGCCTCAGCAGTGTCCGCACCTTGGCGTCGTCATCGACAACGAGAATATGCTGCTGCCCTGCCGCCATCGCACCCCACGGCCCATTTCAATTGCCGCTCGGCACCCGCCTGCGCCACAATGACCAATACCTAACCGCGTTGCTTGCCTCATGCAACGTGACCGAATACTTCGATGGTTAGCAACGGCATTCTGGATGACACATGGCTCAGATTCCCGGTTCACCACCGTCGCCGGAAGCACAGACCGCAAAGCTGCTCAGCATCCTGGAATCGGCGGTCACAGCGATCATTACGATCGATGAACGTGGACTGATGGAAACCGTCAATCCCGCGACTGAGCGCTTGTTTGGCTACGATGCCTCCGACCTGATCGGCCAGAATGTCAAAATCCTCATGCCCGGGCCTTACCAGGAGGAGCATGACGGCTATATTGCCAGCTACGTGAAGACAGGCGTCAGGAAAATCATTGGGATCGGGCGGGAGGTTACTGGTCGTCGCAAAGACGGAACGACGTTCCCGGTCCATCTGTCGGTCAGCGAATTCGAAGTCGGCGGGCGGCGCTTCTTCACTGGCATGGTCCACGACATCAGCGACCGCAAGCACGTCGAGGAGGCGCTGCGGGAGAGCGAACGGCGCTTGGCGCACGTGCAGAAAATGGAGGCGGTCGGACAGCTCACTGGCGGCATAGCCCATGACTTCAACAATCTTCTCCTGGTGATCAGCGGAAATCTCGAACTTCTGGAAATGCGCCTCGATGATGAGGATTCCAGGGTGCTCCTCGCGGATGCGCGCGATGCTGCCGCGCTCGGATCGAAGCTGACCGATCAACTGCTGACCTTCGCCAGGCGACGCCATATGGAGCCGCAGGTCATTCAGCTCAACGCGCTGGTCGTGAATATCACCGACATGCTACGCCGCACCCTCGGCGAGCATATTAGTCTGTCCACATCTCTTGCGCGCGACGTCTGGCTGACGAAAGCCGATCCGAGCCAGTTCCAAAGCGCAATCATCAATCTGGCCGTAAACGCGCGCGATGCGATGCCGCGTGGCGGAAAGCTGGTGGTCGAAACCCGCAACATCACCTTCGGGGCGGACCATGCCGATTTCCAGCCGGAACTGAAGCCAGGGGACTACGTGCAGCTCTCGATCTCGGACACCGGGACCGGGATGCCGCCCGAGGTGCGTGACCGGGTATTCGAGCCGTTCTTCACCACCAAGGAAAAAGGCCGCGGCACAGGTCTCGGTCTGGCGATGGTCTATGGTTTTGTGAAACAATCCGGCGGACACGTCACTGTCTATAGCGAGGTCGGATACGGCACCACGATCAATCTTTACTTCCCGCGAGCCGACACAGATGCATCTGCCGGCCTCACATCCAAACCGGCTCGCGATCTGGATCCCGACGCTCGCGAGACCATACTGGTTGTCGAGGATGACGAACGTGTCAGGCATCTCACGCTCAGGCGCCTGAAGCTCATCGGCTACTCCGTCCTGGAAGCAAGCGATGGCCCCAAGGCTCTGGAAATTCTTCGCAGCTCCGCTCCGGTCGATCTCGTGTTCACCGATCTCGTCATGCCTGGTGGGCTTTCCGGCAGAGACGTCGCAATGCGCGCGCGGGAACTCAAGCCCGGCATCAAGGTGCTCCTGACGTCAGGATATGCCGAGGAGCTTGTACACGGTGACGAATTGGATCTCGAGCAGCTCAAGGTTCTGCGGAAACCCTATCAGCAAGCCGATCTCGTCGCCGCACTGCGCGAAGTCCTCGGCAGTTCCAGCACGCAGCGCTAGAGCTTCCGCGGACTTGATTACAATCAAGGTATCGCCGGCGAATACGTGATCAATTGCAAGACCAGGACCAGCCAGCTCCATTTGGCGCAACTGGTGATGGTCGACGAAGACTTTCCGTCTGGGCGATTATTGATCCATGTCAACCCACACGTATACGTCAGGGGGCAGATTGGATGCTCAGGCTTCCTCTTGGACTAAGCGCGACGTGACCAATCGCCCCGTTGGATCTTCGAACAGTCGGTTCGCGGTTGCGACGTTTGAAACGTGGGGTGGCCTGCAGAAGGCTTTGAGTGAACTGCAAGGCAAAGGACTGACGACGGATACCTTCAGCTGCCTTGGACTGCAGCGCCTGTTTGCAAACAAACCACCCACGCTCGCAGATCAGCTTCGCGGTGACCGCGAATTGGAGTTCGCCAACAATCCGGAGACTGTGTGCTGTACCTGCGGAACGCTCGCAGACTGCCTGTTGAGCCGCCTGACGGCAGGAGCTTCAACGCTTGGCACCGCGCTCGGACATTGGCTGATTCCTCGCCATGCCAACGATATTCAGCGCGCGGTTCTCGCGGGCCAGATCGTCTTCTGGGTTCAGCTGTTCGATAGCGCCGATGAGCGTCGCGCCTATGATGCGCTACTGGCCAACAGCTCGCAATCCGTCGGCGTCCATGACCTCGTGAACGATTGAGCCTGATACAAACTGATACAAACTGTTGCACGAACGTTGAACGTCCATGACGAAGTGATGGTCGATTGCTGAGGCTTGATCTTCCCGGTATGGAGCCTTCAGCGATGCACACCTCTATCGATCAGCTTTCAAGCGTCCGTGGTCTCAGATTGCAGCCAGCACGCTTTGCAGCACCAGCGATGGATCTGGATGAGTGCTTGGAGCGGGCTGCGTTGCGCCGCATCGAGGCTAAGGAGTTCCTGTTCGCCGACGGCGATCAAGTGTCCCACCTCTATCGCATCGAAACCGGGACGGTGGTGATGTTCAAGGTTCTCGCCGACGGCAGGCGCCAGGTGATGGGCTTTGCATTTCCAGGCGATCTGATCGGCCTGGGTGTCGAAGGCGAGCACGTCATGAACGCTCAGGCGGTCAAGGCGACCCGGCTGCGCAGCCTTCCGCTGACCATGCTGAGGCAGGCGACCGCCAACAATCCGGCTCTGTGCCTGAAGCTTTACGAGGCCCTCTCCCGGGAACTTGCCGCAACGCGCGATCTGATGCTGACCACAGGGCAGCGCAGCGCCATGGAACGCCTGACCGGATTTCTTCTCGCCCTGTCGCGGCGCAATGCGCGCAACGGCCTGGACCCGGCACGCTTCGATCTGCCGATGACCCGCACGGATATCGGCGACTTCCTCGGCCTCACGATTGAAACGGTCAGTCGCACGTTCACCAAGCTGAAGAAGATGGGACTGATCGAACTGCCTCGCTGCAACGAGGTGAAGCTGCTGGATGTCGACCAGATCGAGCGCATGGCGAATGGCGAGGGACAAGCCGCCTAACTCCCACACAAGAAATTTGAGACGATCCGACTAAGGCGAAGCAGAACCTGCTTCGCCTTAGTCGTTTCCGGTCACCCGTATGTCGTCAGCACGCCCAATCGGCGCATGAGGTGCTTTTCGGCTTCCAGGATGATCATTGCCACCACGCCGACGCCGATGATCAGCAGACCGTCAGCCAGGGCCACAGGTTTGGATGCGAACAGATGGTGCATCACCGACCAATAGGTGAACGCGAGCTGCGCAGCCACCACGATGCCGACGGCGATCAGCACCGGTGGCGTACCCAATGCACCGCGCCATGTGAACGACGTCGCATGCAGATAGCGCACGTTGAAGAGGTAAAAGATCTCCAGCACGACGATCGTGTTCACGACCATGGTGCGCGCCGTATCGACGTCGAGCCCCTTGTTGAGCGCGTAAAAGAAAATCGCCAACGCGCCAGCCAGGAAGATCAGCGACACGAAGATTACCCGCCATACCAGAAACGGTGAGAGAAGCCCGGCATGCACCGGCCGTGGCGGACGACGCATCACATCCGGCTCGGGCGGTTCGAAGGCCAGGACCAGACCGAGCGTGATCGTCAGGATCATATTGATCCAGAGGATCTGCGCCGGCGTCATCGGCATTGTGAAGCCAACGAGGATGGCGGCAATCACGGTCAGTGCTTCGCCGCCATTTGTGGGAATGGTCCAGGCTGTGACTTTACGAATGTTGTCGTAAACCGTGCGGCCCTCGTCCACCGCATCGACGATCGAGGCAAAGTTGTCGTCGAGCAGCACCATCTGCGACGCCTCTTTCGCAGCAGCGGTGCCCTTGAGGCCCATCGCAATGCCGACGTCAGCCTGCTTCAGCGACGGGGCGTCGTTGACGCCATCGCCGGTCATGGCGACCACTGCTCCCTTGGTTTGCAGCGCCCACACGATGCGCAGCTTGTGCTCCGGGCTGGTGCGCGCGAACACGGTCGTCCCTTCGACTTCGCGCCCGAGGTCTGCATCGGACATTCGATCCAGTTCATGCCCCGTAAGAACTTGCGGGGCATCGCCCAGTCCCAACTGCTGCGCGATGCTGGCCGCCGTCGCGGCATGGTCGCCCGTGATCATCTTCACAGCGATCCCAGCAGAACGGCATTCGGCAATAGCTGCGACCGCTTCCTCGCGGGGCGGATCGATAAAACCGACAATCCCCAGAAACACCAGTTCCTGCTCGACATCCGCGAACGCGAGATGGTCCGATGCAGCGTCCTTGGACTTCATTGCAAAACCGAGAACGCGCTCGCCCTCGGATGCAGCCGCCGCGATGCGGTCAGTCCAATAGGCGTGATCAAGCGGCATATGCTGATCGCCGCTGGCCTGCACTGCGCACATTCCCATGACACGTTCGGGCGCACCCTTCACCATCACGATTGTGCCGGCATCTGGCGTTCTGCTGAGCGTCGCCATGAACCGATGCTGGGCATCGAACGGAATCTCATCGATGCGCGACCATGCGGTATGCGCATCCTCGGGATCGAGCCCTGCCTTCATGGCGAGCGCCAACAGCGCGCCTTCCATCGGGTCGCCGTTGGATATCCAGCCGGCGTCACCCTTCTGCAGGCGCGCGTCATTGCAGAGCATACCTGCCCGCGCCAGCATCACAGCCGCCGCCTCGTTGCGCGCCTTGTCTGCATCATCGGCGAACATTAAGGAGCCATCGGGCGCGTAGCCTGCGCCGCTCACCATCGTCTCGCCGCATGCCGTCACCACGCGCCGCGCCGTCATCTCGTTACGCGTGAGCGTTCCGGTTTTATCGGAACAGATCACCGACGTTGCCCCCAACGTTTCAACCGCGGGAAGCCGCCGGATGATGGCTTTTCGGGCCGCCATACGCTGCACACCGATAGCCAGCGTGATGGTAATCACCGCCGGAAGTCCTTCCGGCACAACACCGACGGCAAGCGCAACAACCGCCATCAGCGCGTAGGACCAGTCGTAGTCTCGAACCACAACAGCGAACGTAAACAGGAGCGCTGCCAAAAACAGCACGATCCAGGTAAAGCGCCGGCCGAACGCGTTGATCTGCCGAAGCAGCGGTGTTGTCAGCTCCTCGACACCGCCCAGCAATTCACTGATACGGCCGATTTCCGTCCGCAGAGCCGTGGCCACCACCACGCCGGTCCCCTGCCCTGCCGCAACCATGGTGCCTGAGTAGGCCATGGACTTGCGATCACCCAATGCAGCATCGGGCGATACCGGCGCTTCGTTTTTCTCCGCGGCAACCGACTCGCCCGTCAGAACGGCTTCGTCGATCAGGAGACCCCGCGCGCGCAGCAAACGAAGATCGGCAGGAACCCGGTCGCCCGCTTCCAGCAAGACGATATCGCCCGGCACCAAATCCGCCGCCGCGACGCTGGTGCGATGCCCATTTCGCAGGATATCGGTTCGAG
>JAEYYQ010000201.1 GCA_023428365.1 Pseudomonadota bacterium
GAAGTCCGTGAATTGATGAGTGGCAATCTCTGTCGCTGCGGCGCCTATCCGAACATCGTCGATGCCATCATGCAGATGCTGGACGAAAAGGCGGGGCGCATATGAGACCGTTCGATTACACGCGGGCGCGCGATGCTGCCGAAGCCGTGCGGGAAGCCGGAATCGACGGTGTAAAATTCATCGCTGGTGGCACCAATCTCGTCGACCTGATGAAAGGTGATGTCGAGCGTCCAGTTCGACTGGTCGATATCAATCGTCTCCCATACGATCGCATCGAAGAAATGAAAACCGGTGGACTTTCCATCGGCGCGTTGGTTCGCAATTCGGATGCGGCCTACGACGACCGGGTGGAGCGGCGGTATCCGCTGCTCTCAAGCGCGCTTTTGGCCGGTGCCAGTGCCCAATTGCGCAATGCGGCGACCGTCGGCGGAAATCTCATGCAGCGCACGCGCTGCTATTATTTCTACGATACCGCAACGCCGTGCAACAAGCGTTGGCCGGGCAGCGGTTGCGGTGCTATCGGCGGCGTCAATCGCATTCACGCCATTCTTGGCACGAGCGAGCAGTGTATCGCCACGCATCCCTCTGACATGTGTGTCGCGTTGGCTGCGTTGAATGCGCAGGTGCGCGTGCAGGGCATACGCGGAGAGCGCGTCATCCCGATGGCAGACTTTCATCGGCTGCCCGGAAATACGCCCGAGCGTGATACGAATCTCGAGGCGGGAGATCTGATAACTGCCGTCGAAATGCCGGATGAAGATTTCTCGCGCAATTATTCGTATCTGAAATTGCGTGACCGTCTCTCATTCGCCTTTGCGTTGGTATCGGTCGCCACGGCCCTTCAGCTCGACGGCGATGGTATCACCGAAGCTCGCATCGCACTCGGCGGCGTCGCGCACAAGCCATGGCGAAATGAAGATGCCGAAGCGATGCTGATCGGCAAGCAACCATCCCGTAATCTGTTCGAAAACGTCGCCGACACCATTTTGGCCGAGGCGAGAGGCTATGGCGACAACGACTTCAAGATTGAGTTGGCGGGACGCGCCATCGTGCGTGCGCTCGAACAGGCGGCAGCGGGCCGGCCTCAATCGCAGTTCGATAAACGGATAAGCTGAGGAGATACGCGGCATGGCAGTCCAAGCCGGGATCGGGGCTCCGCTGAGCCGTATCGATGGGCCCCTCAAAGTCACTGGACGTGCGCGTTACGCCGCGGACTATGCGGCTGAGGATCTGCTGCATGGCGCCATTATATCGAGCGCCATCGCGAAGGGGCGGATCGCATCAATCGATACATCCAGGGCGTTTGCGGTTCCCGGTGTCATCGAGGTGGTAACGCATGAGAACCGCCCGAGCCTGGCTTGGCTCGATCGCAATTATAATGACGACGTCGCGCCTCCAGGTTCACCATTCCGCGCGCTCTATGACGAGAAGATCCATTTTAGCGGGCAGCCGATAGCCGTTGTGATCGCAGAGTCGCTCGATATCGCGCGCTATGCGGCAACGTTGATCGCAGTGGACTACGAGCCCGAGCATCACAACACTGACTTTGAAGGCAGCCTCGATCAGAAATTCGCCCCGCGGAAACTCCGCGATTTTTATATCTCGCCAAAAAATCGCGGTGATGCTGCCGTCGCGTTCACGAGTTCACCGATACGTGTGACGCAGGACTATCATCTGGCGCCAGAGCATCACAACCCGATGGAAATGTTCGCATCGACCGTAGTCTGGGAAGGCGGTGGGCGAATAACGATTTACGACAAGACCCAAGGGCCGCAGAATGTGCGGGGATATCTTTCGCGCATCTTTGGCTTCAAGGAAGCCGATATCCGCGTCCTTAATCCGTTCGTTGGGGGCGCGTTCGGCTCCGGTCTGCGTCCGCAGTATCAAGTGTATCTCGCTGTGATGGCGGCCAAGATGCTGCAGCGATCCGTTCGCGTTGCAATGACGCGACCGCAGATGTTTACACATTCCTACAGGCCGCCGTGCGCGCAGAATGTTTCTCTGGGTGCTGAAACCGACGGACGCCTGTCCGCGATCATCAATAGCGCCGTAACCTCGACCTCCCGGTTTGAAAATTACATGGAGAATGTCGTCAACTGGAACGGTTCGCTTTATGCGTGTGATAATGCGTCATTCGATTATCGCCTCGTCGCCCTGGATACGGCAACGCCGGGTGATATGCGGGCGCCGGGCGCTGCAAGTGGTGTCAATCTCTTTGAGATTGCGATGGACGAGCTGGCATATGCGTCCAAGGTCGATCCACTCGAGCTGCGTATCAGGAACTATTCGGATAAGGACGCGATGAGCGGCGCGCCTTACACCAGCAAGGCGCTGATGTCGTGCTACAGGGAAGCCGCGATACGATTTGCCTGGGACAAGCGCAGCCATGAGCCGCGGTCGATGAAGGAAGGCAGCGAGTTGATCGGTCTCGGGATGGCGACCGGTATGTGGGAAGCCTTGATGGTCCCTGCGACTGCGCGCGTGACATTGGATGCCGACGGGAGAGTAGAGGTCGCTTCGGCGACGTCGGATATCGGCACCGGCACATATACGATCATGGCGCAGATCGTGGCGGATACGCTTGGCGTGCCGCCTGACAAGATCACGGTGAAACTGGGCGATTCCGATTTGCCGACCGCACCCGTGCAGGGTGGGTCATTCACGGCCGCGTCCGTTGGAGCGGCGATCCAGTTGGCATGTCAGGCGATTGCCGAACAGCTCTTGAAAGCCGCTAGCAAAATGAACGGCAAACCGCTGGGGTCGGCGAAGATTGATGACATCGCATTTTCCAATGAAATGATGACTGACAAGAGCGATTCATCATGTGCCGTGGCATTGACGGATGTCATGAGAGCGTCGGGTGAGCAATCATTCCAGGCGGAAAAGACGGCCAAGCCGGGCATCTTCAGCCATTTAAGAAAATCACGTCATACGCACAGCGCCGTGTTCGCGGAGGTGAGGGTCGACGAGGATCTCGGTGTGATCCGCGTGCCGCGAATCGTATGTGCGGTAGCGGCCGGGCGGATTTTGAATCCCAAGACGGCGCGTAGCCAGATCATCGGCGGCGTTGTCTGGGGGCTTGGTATGGCATTGCATGAAGAGACGATGATGGATCACAGTCTCGGCCGGTTCATGAATCATAGCTTCGGTGAGTATCATGTGCCTGCCCATGCCGATATCCAGGATATCGACGTTATTTTCGTCGACGAGCCTGATCCGGAGGTTTCGCC
>JAEYYQ010000212.1 GCA_023428365.1 Pseudomonadota bacterium
AGCGATCTCCTTTATCTCAAAGGCATCGACGTCTCGATCACTCATGCCGACGTATTCGACGATTTCCGGCGCAACCGGAAAGCAAGCAATATCGAACGGCGCGTTCACTACATCTCGCAGATGTATATCGGTGAACTGCACGTGTTCGCGCGTAATGACATTAAAACTCTGAAGGATCTCGACGGTAAGAAGGTCGGCTTCAATACCAAGGGCGCAGGCCCGACGATTACCGGCCCGATTCTCTTCGAGAGACTGGGCATCAACGTCGAGCCTGTGTTCGTCAACAACGCGGTTGGGCTCGAAATGATGAAGACGGGCGAGCTGGCCGCCATCCTGCATACGGTGGGCAAGCCGAACAATCTGTTCGCGAACCTGAAGTCCGATATCGGTCACTTCCTGCCCGTAGAGTTCACCGACAAGTTCGCCGATTATTACGTTCCCTCGACGCTCGGGCACGAGGACTACCCGAACCTGTTCAAGCCCGGTGAGAAGGTCGAGACGCTCGGAATTCCCGTCGTTCTGGCAGTCTACAACTGGTCGAGAGAAAACGATCGCTTCCGCAGAGTGGAGCGTTTCATCCAGATGTATTTCGAGAAGTTCGAAACGCTGAGGAAGCCGCCCTATCATCCGAAGTGGAAAGAAATCAATCTGGCTGCCAAGGTTCCGGGATGGTCTCGCTACTGGGTGGCGGAAGAAATGCTGGCGAAGGTTGCACAGGAAACGGCTGCGACCGCGCCGCGGCCCACGCCGGCTATTGATCCCAATCTCGCCAGAGCACAGGCAGCTCGCGCAGCTCCCGGAAATCGCGCGGAACAGGAACGCCTGTTCCAGCAGTTCCTGGAGTGGAGCAAACAGCGGCCGAAACAGTAAGACGACAGACGAACGCAAACCGCATCCAGCCCGACGACGCGGTATAAAAGGAGACTAGGGCGAGTTCGACAGGGGGAGGGACCTGTGGCGACGCGCAACAGGCACGGTGGGAAGCCAGGCTTTTACGGTTCGCAGCATTTTGCGTGCCTCATTCTTGCGGCAGGGGTCGTCAGCTCAGCGGCCCTTTCGGTCAGTTGCGGCACTGCTTACGCGCAGTCGGCGCGCGGCAAACCGAACATCAATGTGGCTTCGGTTATTCTGGCCGAACCTGCGATTGAGACCGCGTTTCCGATTCAGATCGGCCCGGCGGACGCCATTCCACAGCAGACGTTTTTACGTGTCCGCGGCCTGCCACCATCGGCGACACTCACAGAAGGCCACGCTATCGCGGCAGGCGCGTGGGCTGTTCCTCTCACGAGTTTGCCGAGACTGAAAATCTCCACGCCGATGGGCGCGACCAGCCGCAGTGAAATCACGATCTCGCTCGTTGCGATTGACGGCAGCGTTCTGAACGAGGCGAAAGCAACGCTGCTGATCGCGCCCGCGGCGACGCTCGCCCCTTCCGCCAAATCCGATGCGGCGCCGAATGCAAATACAGCCGCCCTTGGCCCAACCATCAGCGGGATGCCGCAAATGCGTCCGCCGCTCGACGCACGGCCACAGGTGCCAATCCCTCCGCCACCGCAAATCAGTTCCGAGGATCGCGAGAATGCGCTGAAGTCCATGGAGCGGGGTGATGCCAGCTTTGAGGCCGGCAATGTTACTGTCGCGCGCCTGTTCTACCAGCGCGCTGCGGACTTGGGTTGGGCTCCAGCGGCGCTTGCTCTGGCCGGTACGTTTGATCCCAACGAGCTGGCGCGCCATGTCGTCGTCGGCGGCATACAGGGAGACCCGGCCATGGCCCGCAAGTGGTACGAACGCGCCAGGGCACTGGGAGCCAGTGAGGCAACAGAACGCTTACAGCGGCTTGGATCGCGTTAGCCGTCGAATTCCAGTCGCGATCCGGACTGCAACTGCGAGGCTCGTGGGTAGCTAAGAACGGAAGCAGTCGCTTCCCGCCAGTTCAAATCTCGCCGCACTTTTGTTGTCATTCCGGATATTTCGCGCGCGCGGAATATCCGGGACCGCGAGGGAACTTCCATCGTCCCTGGGTCCGGTTCTACGCTTCGCTCCGGCCAGGACGAGAGACGGGGAAACTCAACGCCAATAAACGAGCTGCACCGGCATTGCCGGAAAATGCCTCCGAGACATCTCAGCGCTTAGCGCCTTCGGACTGTCCTTGGGCGCGATAAGCGAGCGCCGGACCAACATCGACACGCCGTCCTCCGGATCAAGCCTCGGCACGCTTCTCTGAAACGATATCCCACGCGATATTGATACGCTTCATCCGCTCCTCGCGAACGAGGCGATCCGATTCGTCCTTGGCGAGATCGGGATGCCAGCAGGCGCGCAGCGCATCGACAAGCTTCTTCAAGGTTTTCGGGCTGATGTCAGCATTGACGCCCAGCATCTCGTAGGCTTCGTGCTTGTCGCGCGGCGGCTCGCGGCCAGAGAACCCGATACCCGACAGGCACCGATACGCGCCATCGACGATGTCCTTCAGACGGTGCAATTCTTTCACGATACGCTGTAGCCGGTTACGCGTGCGCCGCCACTCCTCCGCTTCGATGGGCGTTGCCGTCATCACGGCGGCGAGGAACTGCTCCAGATGCTGCATCTCGCGCTGCAAAACACGCCGCAGCGGCGCGACATTCTGCAGGTTGTCGACATTGGTTTCGATCTGTCGCAGCATCGTGTGCGCGGTCTTGCACAGCTCACTGCACATCATCTTGTCGGCTGGCGCGACAAGAGCGGTACCGATCGGCTGCGGATAGGTTTGCGGATGAGATCCGGACCTTCCGGTCGCTGGCATGCTGAATGGTTCTGGCTGCACGTTGAATGGAACGACGGCAGCACGGCGGCGCGAGCGCGTCGCATACCAGCCAGCGCCAGAAAGAAGCCCCCAAAGCAACGTCAAACCTACGAGCAGGATCACGAACTCACGTTCGACATGAAGGTTGCGGACCTGATCGGTGAAGATTGAAAAGGCGTTGAGAACCTGCAGATCAGTTGGTGCCATCCGCTGGTCTGCGCGGTTTACGGAGGGAGTCCAGCCCGCCGTGGATACAAGCCGGAGACTATTAACCGGCTCCACTTCAGCGGTCGCGGGCCGCTCGATCTGGGATGCAGCAGCTTCAATAGACGGCAGCGGTGCTTTGCTGACGCTGACAGGAGCTTCAACAGGCTCCGGATCAGATTTTGCTGCGGGCGGTGCTACCTTCTCCGGTTCAATTTGACCGACGGCAACTTCTTCCGGTTCCGGGACTGCAACGACCGGCTTCGGCACCTCGGCGGGCTGCGCTGGCGGTGGTCGTTCCGGGAACCTCAGCGGCGCAGGATCCGCCCAGCGTTCAGCAGGCGAGATGTGCGGATTGCGATTGCCGGGCGCGAGCACAATAGCTTCATCGGTCTTGGTCGCGGTGACATCGCGGCGATTGGCTGGCTGCGTCGCCTTTTGCTGCGACTGCGATGTCGGCGCACTGACTGCCGCGAGTTGTTGGCTGGGCACCTGCGGATCAGGAGCTTTGCTAGCCATGGGCTGGGTGCGAATCAATCGCGCGCCCAGTTCGTTCAATGGTGCGAACCCACTTGGGAACACGCGGGTTGCCGATCGCCGGCAGCGCCGTTCGAAGCGGCGCTCCGCCTGATCGCCCGGCCCACGGGTGGACAGCAGGCCGGCCCCACATTCGCTGTCTGACGGCATCCATCCGGTGCGCCGAATGATCATCCGATCATTCCGGACGACCGCATTGGCGCCATCGGCATTCAGCAACGCAGCTGCGAGATGGACCCATGGTACCCGCACGTCGCCGCACGCCACATCGAAGCGATACAGCATGACAGGCCTGCATCCACCGGGTCCGCACACCGTGACCGCATGCTGCTCGGGCGCAGAGGTCAGACCATAAGTCGTCGTCGGCGCTGGACTCGTGATGAGACGCCCGGAACCAGATTGGATGGCACAGCTCATCGGCAGCTCGATTTGCTGCTGTGTCTGTGCCGCCCCTGCCCCACCGGCTATGAACGCCGAAGCGAGCAGAAGCGCACGTCTGATATATCGTCGATGCACCCAGGGCCCCCAAAGCCTTGCACGACAGCAGCGGCAATCTGCTTTGAAACAGAGGCATCACTGTGACCTTGTTCGATAATTTCGATATGAACCGGACTTGATCCACGGTTCTGGTGGTGTTGCATCGCCGTATCAGCACACAGAACTTATGCTCATCGGACTACGAAAGGTCGCTTCGATGCCTCGATCAGGCGGCTGTGCACAGGCTATGCTGTCCCGGTGCCGTCGCTTTCCGGCCGCAGGCTCGACAAGTCCCCGGTGCAAACTTAAGACTTCGGCCAATTTGGTTCGACCCCGAACAGTCATTGCGTAAGAAGCGGGAGGCAATAGGTCATGTCAGTGGCTCAGGCGGATGACCGGTTCTCACGCTTCGCCCGTGAGGCTGCGCCGCAGCACTACGACGGGACAAACGATGCCGAGCAGCTGGCCGCTGAAGCTGGCGCCGGGGTAGCCTTGCGGCTGCCTTCGCCGAGCAGCCAAATGAAGCGCGAGCGCTTTATTCCAATCACGCGGTTTGCGCTCATCGACCGCCTAACCCACGCCCAGGCGTGGCCCCGCGGACAGGCCATCCATGCCCGCCGCTTCTTCCGGTATCTCGATTACTGGCGTCAGCAGCAATACAGCGCCCAGATGCTTGCCCTGGAACAGGCCTACGAGCCGTTCAGCCCCGACAGTGATCTGCTGATGACCCGGCAGTATACGGAACACGAACGGACCGCATTGCAGCGGCGCGTGGTCAGCGGCATGGAGCAGCTGCTGACGCAGGCCAACTATAGCAAGATCGATCCCAGCCAAATCGAACTGATCATGACGCGCGAGTCCCACTATGGGCTCGATCTGCACGTCGATCTCGGCGCATTCGATGAGCTGCTGATCTACTACCGCGGTGCTTCCAGCCGGAAAGATCAGCGCCGGACGCTGACCAAGTTCATGCGCAAGCAGGAATTCGACGTACCGATCTACCGTCGGCTGTTCGTCATGTTCAAGCTCAAGCCGGCTGCGCAGCGCGTCGAGGAACTCATGCGCGACAAGCGCATCCCACGCAAGGCTGCAGAAAAGACCGTCCGCTGGACGCGAAAAATGATGTCCGCGGAAGTGCGCGACGACTGCATGTATATGAAGCTGTTCAAGAACATGCCGCGCACCGACATCGAAATGATCTTCCCCAACACGCGCGTCAACTTCCGGCCGATGGACAAGCTGAAGCTGGGTATTACCAGCGGTGCCGGTCTGGGTGTCGGCATGTTCGGTGCAGTGGGCAAACTGGCCCTCGCCGCCAGTAATCCCGTTGCCGCGGCCGGTGCCGCTGTCGGCCTCGGCACGGTGGCTTTTCGCCAGGGCATGAAGTTCATGAACCAGCGCCAACGCTACATGATGATCATGGCGCAGAACCTCTACTTCCATGCGATGGCCGATAACAGCGGCGTCATCATGAAGCTGGCCGCACGAGCCGCCGAGGAAGACTTCAAGGAGGAAGTGCTGCTCTATTCCGTGCTGGCAAAGCAGCGCGTGCATCGCTCGGAGCTGCCCGCCGTGGATGCCGCCATCGAACGGTATCTTGCCGAGACGTTCGATACGTGCGTTGACTTCGACATCTCCGATGGGCTTAGCAGGCTGATCGCGGAAGGCATCGTAACCGAGCTCAGCGACGGAACCCTCGTGACCCTGCCACCGGAGGAAGCCGCCGCCCACATCGATCGCAAATGGGACGTGTTCCTCGACGATCTGACCGAGCCCGGTCTGGAAGAAGGCTCAGAGGTCGAAGACGATTGATCAACGGTAGCTCTGCCGTTCTGGCCGGAACCTTTACCACACCCCTGCGGCGGTGACGTGCATCCGGCTTGACAACGTCCGGACCACGCCAGACAACCCGGCGCATGCGATCCTTTAAAATCTCCATAGCGGCCGAAGACTCTGATCAGGCCCGCACACTCACCGGCGCCCTGTCGGAATTCGTGACGCCTGTGCCGGATGCGATCACGCAGTTCGAGGCGGGCAATGGCTGGGTTATCGAAGCGTATTACAGCGAGGCTCCGGATCTCGCCTCTTTGCATCAGCAGCTCAGCGCATTTGCAAACTTCGAGGTACCGGAGATCGTCGAGGTTGGTGTCCCCGATGAGAACTGGGTCGCAATTTCCCAGGCCGCGCTGCCACCGGTCTCGGCTGGCCGCTTCACCATCCATGGCAGCCATGACCGTGATCGGGTTCCCCGCGGCCCCAATACCCTTCTGATCGATGCCGGTGAGGCATTCGGCACCGCTCATCATGCGACGACACAAGGCTGTCTGCTCGCAATCGACCGGATGACGCGGCAGCACGCATTCTCGCGTGTACTCGACCTTGGCTGCGGATCTGGCGTCCTGGCGATCGCGACGGCCCGCGCCCTGCCCCACGCGCATATCTCAGCGAGCGACAATGACCCTCTGGCCATAGCCGTCGCCCGGTCCAATGCGGAGCTCAACTCGGTTGCGGGGAGAATTCACTTTTCGGTCGCCCACGGCATGCCGGGACGCAAACCGGTTCGCAGCCGACGCTACGATCTGATCGTGGCCAACATCCTGGCCGATCCGCTGATCGCGCTGGCAGGGGATATCTCGGAAGCACTGGTTCCGGGCGGGATCCTGGTACTATCGGGGATCCTGAATCGACAGGCGGCCGATGTTTCGGCCGCCTACCGGTGTCGCGGGGTATCACTTCTCAATCACCAGCGCCTTGCGGGCTGGTCGATCCTGACGCTGATCAAACGTAGCGAGCACGGCCCTCAGGATCGCTCCACGCTTGCGGCGTGAAACGGTCGAAAGAGCGAACACGAACAAGCTCGTGTTCGGCAACGCCGATATCCAGCAACTGAGCGTCGGAAAGGTCAGCAAGCGCGTTGCTCAGGCGCCGCTCCTTCCGATACAGCTGGTATTCGGCGCGCAGCGCAGAAAGCCACTCGAGCGCACGCTGCACCAGGTTCGGAGCCGATTCGTCGCGCACGTCGATCGCGACCGGAGTCGTGGTAATGCTGGTCATAACTGAATAATCCTCATGGCGCGGGGTATCGGCCGGAGTTTCACCCCGGCCGACACGCCGAAATTGCGATTTTGAATGCTGGTTTAGGCGTGGCCCAGCACTGGCAGGGTGCGCTCTACTCGGATCTGGCGGATCTGGGCTTTCGTGTAGCCGATTTCCTCGAGGCGCGAGTCGGACAGACTGGCGAAGTAGTTCACCAACCGCCGCTGTCCCTGGGCCTCACCGGCCGCGAGAAGTTTTGCCCAAATGCGCTGGAAAAGTCCCGGGCGCTTGCTAGACGTATCCGCAATGGCGTCGACGCCAAAAGTCGTGATCTGCGTGCTCATGCTCAGCTCATCTCTGTTAGAGTGCAGTCTGAGGAGATCTGATGCCCCCTTCTGCTGCTGTTAGACGAAAGATATA
>JAEYYQ010000276.1 GCA_023428365.1 Pseudomonadota bacterium
CCATTCTCCTCCATAAAGAAGGCCAGGATACCGAAGCCGAGCATGATCCATACGTCAAACAGCGAGTTGTTGATCGCGTAGGAGCCCAGGATCGAGAAGATCAGGATTATGGGCATCAGCAGGTCGCGCGGAGCTTTTAGAATCTTTGCTGAAACCTTGATCAGCGCCCAACCCAGCGGGAGCATGATGAGATTTGCGAGGAAGAAAACAATGAACAGCGCGTAGACGTTCTCCGGAGAGTTGAGGAAGATCGTCGGTCCGGGGTTCATGTTTTTCATGAACAGAACACCGATGGCGATGGCCGTAATCGAATCGCCCGGAATGCCGAACACCAGCGCCGGAATCCACGCGCCGGAAACAGCGCTATTATTCGAAGCACCAGCTTCGATAAGACCTTCCGGATGGCCAGTGCCAAACTTCTCCGGTTCTTTGGAAAAGCGCTTGCTCATCGCGTATGACAGCCACGCGGCCATATCCGCGCCAGCACCGGGCAAAATGCCGATGGCTGTACCAAGCGTACTTCCACGCACGATCTGCCACGGATACTGCTTTGTGAGCCGCCACATGCTGGCAAAAATGCTGCCGATCTTTTTCTGGATGATTTCCGTCGAACTCGACGGACTGATCATATGCCTCAACACCTCGGAGATCGCGAACATCCCGACAATCACCGGAATGAGCGAGATGCCGGCCATCAAGTCCGGCGAACCGAAGGTCAGTCGCGGAACGGCGCCAGGATTGTTCATGCCGATCATCGCGACGATGAGGCCGATCAGGAGCGACAGGAAGCCCTTGCTAGGGCTCGACGTCCCAATAAACACGGCGGCGCTGAGGCCCAGCAGCGCGATCCAAAAGAATTCAACAGCACCGAATTTCAAGGCGTAATCGGCAATCGCCGGGGCGGCCACCATCAGTACCAAGCTGCCGAATAGTCCGCCGATGACCGAGAAAACCAAGCCGATCCCTAGCGCCTTCTCAGGCTCGCCCTTCAGGCTCATGCGATAGGAATCTTCGACATAAGCAGCCGAGGCGGGCGTGCCGGGAATGCGCAGGAGGCAGCCTGGAATGTCTCCAGCGAAGATTGCCATCGATGATGCGGTGACGATCGCTGCAACAGCCGGAACGGCCGGCATGAAGAACGTCAGCGGAACAAGAAGGGCAACCGCCATGGTCGCCGAGAGGCCGGGTATCGCTCCGACCACAAGTCCATAGACCGCCGAAAAAAGGATGACGATGAGAACGCTCGGATCGAAGACCATCCCGAGCGCAGTGAGATAAGCATCAATCACGGCGTCACCAGCGGATAGGTTCGAGCAGCCCCCAGGGCAATTGCACCCTCAGGCCAAGATAGAACAGCGAATGTACGGCCAGTGCCATGCCAACGGCGACAGGGAGCGCGACCGTCCAGCGGACTGCGAGCACGAGGAACAAACTGAGCAGCAACAAGGTCACCGTCGGCAGAAAGCCGAGCAAGTTCACGCAGAGAATATAAAACGCCACACCCGCCGGGATCATCGCAAAACGCAGCAGGTAAACGGGATCTCGCGTCCAGGACTGGAGTTCGATGAACGGCGCCTTGGCTTCTCGCACCCCTTCAACAATCAGCACCACGGACGTAACTGCCAACAGCACAGCCAGCAGAACCGGAAAGAAACCCGGCCCGTAAATCTGTCGGCTAGGATTGGGCAATTGGAGCCCAGCGATGCCCAGGCCAATCGCAGCCAGAGCCGCAATGATGCCGAGGGTAATAGTGTTGACCTTCACAACTCTTCCCCCACGCAGCAGGCTGCCCCGGAGCGACGACGCACCGGGACAGACAAACGAGGCAAATTAATCGCGCTGGCGGATACCGATGGCCTTCATCACATCGCCGGTCTGGGTGAAGTCCTTGTCGAGATAGGCCGCAAAATCATCACCGGCAGCCCAAACCATACCGAAACCGCGGCCTTTCATTGTCTTCGCGAAGTTCTCGGAGTCGTAGACCTTCTTCAACGCCGTCGTCAGGCGCTCGCGCACATCGTTTGGCAGCTTAGGCGGTGCAACGATACCACGCCAAGCGCCTGCGCTGTAATTTGCACCGAGTGCCTCGTTGGCCGTCGGCACATTCGGGAAAGCCGCGGTCCGCTCACTGCCGATCGTGGCGAGCGCCCGTACCTTACCTGCCTCGACCATCGCTGCACCTTCCGGCAGCGACGAGGCAACAATCTCTACACCACCAGCCGCGAGTTGCTGGAAGCCCGGTGCGGCACCCTGCGTTGGTACGAGCGTGACCTTGGTCGGATCGATGCCCATGGAATGTAGCAGACCACCAAATGCCAGATGCGCGGCTCCGCCAATCGGCACGCCCGACATCTTATACGCGCCCGACTTGCCGTCGCGGATGGCGTCGACAACTTCCTTCGCCGTCTTCCACTCGGACGAAGCGTTCACATGGATCGCGCTCGGATCGAAGTTCACAAGCGCGATCGGGGTGTAGTCCTTCCAGGTGATGTCGCCGGTCGCACCCCAGTAATAGGTCGAGAGTTCCGTTGTCGCGAGGCCGATCGTGTATCCGTCGGGCGCAGCCTTCGAAATTTCCGCATGTGCGATAACGCCACCGGCGCCGACGCGATTGACGACATTGACCGGCTTGCCCAGTTCCTGCTCCAGGCCACCCGCAATCAGACGCGCCACCGCATCCGTCCCGCCGCCTGCTGCCCAAGGCACGATCAGCGTGATCGGACGATCCGGAAACTGAGCCTGCGCGACAACAGCCGAAGCAGCCAGCGCTGCAGCGGCGAGAGCAATTCGTTTCAGCATCTGCATTCCTCCCATGGGAACATTATCCCGGCGCTCCAGACCCCGGGCTATTGTGCGCGAAGGTAACGCATATTGCATGGAAAGTGCAATATCTCGATCGGTGCTATGTCGATCTCGGCATTTCAGCGCTTACATGATTGCGATCCGGCTCCGCATCGGCGGTCCAATCCGCATGAAATCCGAGCCCACATTTGGCGATGCCGACATCTGTTCAAGTTGGCGCAGTGACGTCGCAGGCTGCGGGCGCCTACCTTCCGGCTCGGAACGGTAAATTGTTGTCGTCATCCGGAGAGCTCCCACCTAATGTACCCAGCTATGCGGGGTAAGCATGAATAACGATATTGAGCCAAAGCGTTCCTCCGGCCAGCTATTCCTCACCGTCTTTCCCTCCATCATGCTGCCGATGTTCCTCGCGGTGGTTGACCAGACCATCGTAGCCACGGCGCTTCCGGCGATCGCCGCCTCGCTCGGGGGCGTCGAGCGCGTTTCGTGGGTGGTCGTCGCCTACCTCATCGCCGGCACGATCGCCGCTCCCGTCTACGGCCAGCTGCGTGACGTTTACGGCGGCAAGCGCGTGATGTTCTTTGCGCTCGGCATCTTTCTCGCCGCTTCGCTCCTGTGCGCTGCGGCTACCAGCGTCGAGATGCTGGTGATGGCGCGCGTCCTGCAGGGCTTCGGCGGCGGCGGCTTGATGACGCTGTCGCAGGCCCTGATCGGCGAGACCATTCCGCCACGCGAGCGCGCCCACTACCAAGGCTATCTCGCCGGGGTCATGGTCACCTCGAGCACATTTGGGCCTGTTGTCGGTGGCTATCTCACCGCCCACTTCGGCTGGCGCAGCGTCTTTCTGATCAATCTTCCCCTCGGTGTCATCGCCGTCGTGCTGATGCTGCGCCTTGTGCCACGGCCTACCCGCGACCAGCCCTGGACGTTCGATGGCATGGGCCTGGCTCTCTTTGTCGCCTTCATCGTGCCGCTGCTGCTGGCCCTTGAACAAGCGCAACGCATGAGCGCCAGCAGTCTGCTCGCATTCGCGCTGCTCATGGCTCTAAGCTTGGCCGCTCTCATTGCACTCGTGCGTCAGGAACGACGCGCGGCATTCCCGCTGCTGCCCATTTCCCTTCTGCGCCAGCCCACCATCTGGCGCAGCGACGCCCTGGCTGCATGTCACGGCGCCACGCTCGTATCGCTCATTACCTTCCTTCCCATCTACCTGCGGGTCGTACGCGGAGCCTCGGCGTCCGAGACCGGACTCTTGCTGCTGCCGCTGATGTTTGGCATCGGTATTGGCTCCATGGTGACCGGCCGTATCGTCACCAGGACAGGGCTCACGGCCATATTTCCTTCGGTCGGCTTGATTTTCGCGACAGCTTCGCTGTTGGCGCTCGGCCTCCTCGCAGACGACATGAGTACGCGGCAACTGAGCTTCTACTTATTCGGCAACGGCCTGTTCATGGGCACCGTGATGGGCGTTGTACAGGTCACAGTGCAGAACGCCGCCGGCTCTGGGTCGCTTGGTTCCGCGGCGGCCTCCGTGCAACTCTCGCGCTCGATCGGTGCCGCTGTCGGCACCGCTCTCGTCGGTACTGTGCTGTTCGCCGGCCTCGCGCTCAGTGGCCCAGACACCACCGCGCTGTTCGATGCGCTGCTTCAGCAAGATACGGGCACGCTCGCAGCCCTGCCTCCCGCCCGCCAGGTCATTGTACAGTCCGAGATTGCTGCAGCTTTCCGAGCGGCCTTCCTGACCATTGCCGCTTTCGCGGCGATCGGTACGGCGTTGGCGTGGTCGATCCCCGCGCGCCGGTTGTAACAACGCCTTTGCCGAGGAATATTCAACCTATCGGCTGATAGTCGCCAACGACCTCATTTGTCTTGGGCGACGCGGTGTTTTCGCTTGCGCATATTTTTCGCGTCGGAACCCTTCCGTTCGGGTTGTCCGCCTGAGCTGCGATCGTCTTTCCGCCCCGTCTTGTCAGCGAACTTGCGGGCGGCCGGACGTGGCCCGGATTGCGACCTATCGCGATCCCGCCATGGTTTTTTGGGGCGATGTTCGTTGCGCGCTGGCGCCGCGGGGCTCGCGGTTGACTGCGGCAAGGCGTTGATCGCTGCAGCGACGGCAGCATCGTCTTGGCTGCTGGACGCGCCGACGCGGGAGATATTACCTTCCTTGTTTTTATTCGCGCGCACGGCGTCGGCGAAGTGATCCGCATGGTTGGCTGCGATTTCAAATCGGGTCTCGCGGTCGGAAATTTTGATCGCACCGATTTCGGATTTGGAAATGCCACCGGCCTTGCAGATCAACGGCAGGATCCACTTCGGATCGGCGTTGCGTTCACGGCCGATGTTGAGGCGGAACCATATCATCTCGCGGTTGTCGTCGCGGCGCGGACGCGGCGGTCGCGAACCGTGGCCTTCAAATGCGGTTCCGGCATCCGAACGATCACGATGCTCACGGCGCTCCCGAAGACGGGAATCGCTGCGCGGACGCTCGAAACGGGTGCCTCGGTCCTGCATGCGCCCGCGGTCATGGCGGCGTGGCGGACCGGTGTCCTCGGCCAGATCTTCCGGCTCGGGCAAACGTGCACGATGCAGTCGTACCAATGCGAGGGCGATATCGTCGGCGCTGCGGCCAGCCTGGAGGCTTCTTGCGAGCGCGACTTCCGGTTCCGTCGCGACATCGGTGAAAATGGGATCGGAGAGAAACCGCTCCTGATCCCGGGCGTGAACTTCGTCCGCTGTCGGCGCTGGCGCCCAAGTCACTTGCAAGCGCGCAGCACCGAGCAAGGCCTCGGCCTTACGGCGGCGGTTGAACGGCACGATGAGAACGCACATGCCTTTCTTACCGGCACGCCCCGTGCGGCCAGAGCGATGCAGCAGGGTTTCGCGGTCGTTCGGCAACTCGCCGTGAATGACGAGCGCGAGATCCGGCAGATCGAGGCCACGCGCGGCGACGTCGGTCGCAACCAGAACTCTGGCGCGACCATCGCGAACGGCGACCAGCGCCTGCGAGCGTTCATGCTGAGTCAATTCGCCAGATAGCGCGACTGCCGCAAAACCACGCTCGACCAGGCGCGCATGCATACGCTTGACAGATTCACGCGTGGTGCAGAACACCAGCGACGCGCGAGGTTCATAGTAGCGCAGCACGTTGACGACGGCATTTTCCACGTCATTCGGGGCGACCTTGATGGCGCGATATTCAATGTCGGCGTGCTGTTCATTCCGCTGGATGGTTTCGATGCGCACAGCGTCGCGCTGATAGCGCTTGGCCATCATTTCAATGTCACGCGGCATGGTCGCCGAGAACAGCAGCGTCTGGCGTTCGGCCGGTGTCGTCTCGAGAATGAACTCGAGATCCTCGCGAAAACCCAGGTCGAGCATTTCGTCGGCCTCATCGAGCACAATGGCTTTCAGCCTGCTCAGATCAAGGCGCTTTCGTTCAATGTGGTCGCGCAGGCGTCCGGGCGTACCGACCACGATGTGAGCGCCGAAGTTCAGCTGACGAGCTTCCGCGCGGGCGTCCATGCCACCCACGCAGGTGATGATTTTCGCGCCCGTTTCAGCGTAGAGCCAGACGAGTTCGCGCTGCACCTGCATGGCGAGTTCGCGTGTTGGCGCGATGATCAGGGCGAGCGGTTCGGCCGCCCGCTCGAAGTGTTCCGCATCTGCGAGCAGCGTCGTTGCAATGGTCAGGCCGAAGGCAACGGTTTTGCCGGATCCGGTCTGAGCCGAGACCAGCAGGTCGCGGTTGCGGGCGGTGTCTTCAAGAACGGCAAGTTGTACCGCGGTCGGCGTCTCGTAATTGCGGGCAGCAAGCGCACGGTCGAGCGCCGGGTTGGTCGACGGGAAGGTCATAAGGGGACAGATCTTTGGCTAGGGCCTATTGAGGCCGATGTCGGGTGACCTGTCCAGCGCACCCAAATGCCGAGCTTCTCGAAGAAGCTTAACGCCGCCAAGTCTTTAGTGGATATCCGCGTAACTCAAGCCGGCACAAAAAGATACGGCCAACTCGTCGCGGGGGTCGCGGGCCTGACGGAAGGGTGACAAAGACCGCTATTGACCAGAACCGACAATCCCCCACGCCCCATTGGCTCCTAGCGCATAAGCTCCCGGGCAATGATGAGGCGCTGGATTTCGCTCGTACCCTCGACGATCTGGAGCACCTTGGCTTCACCAAGCAGGCTGGATACGTCGAACTCTTCGAACACGCCATAGCCGCCGTGCGCCTGCACGGCAATATCGGCTATTTCGCTCGCCATCTCGCTTGCGAACAATTTCACCATAGAGGTCTCCGTGCGGAACGGACGGCCCTCGTCGACGATGCATGCAGCATTTCGCACCATCAGCTCGGCGGCGTGGATCTTTGTGGCAGCATCCGCCAGCGGGAAGGCCAAGCCCTGGTTGGACAGGATAGGCGCCCCCCCAACCTTGCGGTTCGCGGCGTAGTCCCGCGCGAGGTCCAATGCTTTGCGCGATAAGCCAAGTCCGGTGGCGGCAACGAGAATGCGACCGATAGACAGTGTGGTGAGGATCTGCTTCAGCCCATCTCCGCGATTGCCGACCATGTTGGCCTTCGGGATACGGCATTCATCCAGATACAGCTCGACGGAGTCGGCGATGCGCCAGCCGATTTTGCGACCGGCTTTGCCGACCCGGAAACCAGGCGTGCCGACCGGCACCACGAAGGTTGAGAGACCTTTCGCGCCTTTCTCCGGATCGGTGACGGCGATGATGGTGGATAGGCCGTGGAGCGGTGTGCCCGCGTTAGTGGAGAAGATCTTTGATCCGGTGAGGACGTAGTGGTCGCCATCCTCAACGGCACGGGTTCGCGTTGCCGCAACATCCGAGCCACCGTGGGGCTCGCTCACACCGAAGGACGCAATCATCTCCCCCCGGCAGAGCGGCGCGAGCCACTGCTGCTTGAGCTCCGGCGATCCATACCGCGCAATGACTGACATCGGTGCGCTATTGCACAGATAGATCGCTGCAAAACCCGGTTCGATACGCGCCAATTCCTCCGCAACGATGGAGGCGCCTCGCGTCCCCATGCCTCCGCCATCGTATTCCGGATCGTAAGCCGTACCCATGAAGCCGAGATCCAGAAACTCCTTCACGAGCTCAGTGGGAAACTCATGACGATCCGCAAATGGTTTGATGCGAGGTTTCAGTGCCTCCTGGCAAAATGCCTCAAGGCTCGATTTCAGAAGGGTTTCATCTTCATTCAGATCGAGCAGCATGGTGTCCTCTCAGAAATTGTATCACTTGCAAGTCGGCTGAGATGGGAAACAGCACGCATTCATACGTGCTCCGCCATCGTTCCTGCTCTCAATTCGATTGCGCGGGAAGCCACATGGCAATTTGCGGAAATGCGATCACAGTCAGTAGGGCGATGACCTGGATGGCTACGAAGGGAGCGACGCCGATAAAGATGTCGCTCAGCTTAACCTCCGGCGGTGCGACGCCTTTCAGGTAGAATGCGGCTGGTCCAAAGGGCGGCGTGAGATATGAGATCTGCATGTTCATGCAGAACAAGATGCCAAACCACACCGGATCATAGCCGAGGTCTTTAATAATCGGCACGAAAATGGGCATCGTCAGCAGCGCGATTCCAATCCAGTCGATGAAGCATCCCAGGACCACCAGGATGCCCATCATGAACAAGAGCGTGCCAAGCGGACCGAAGTTGAGATCCAGAATCTCGCCCCGCAGGAAATCCGTACCGCCGGCCAGCGTATAAATGCCGACAAGCGCAGAGGCGCCGAAGAAGATCCATGTCACCATGGCAACCGTCCGGCCGGTCTGGACAACGGAATGGCGCAGGTTGGCGTAGGTAAACTGGCGGTTCACGAAGAGGATGATGAGAGCACCCAGCGTCCCGAGAGCACCTATTTCGGTCGGTGTTGCGATCCCCGTGTAAAAGCAGACCATTATGAATGCAATGAGCAGCATCGGGGCAATGAGCTGCCGCATTTCGATGATGCGCTGAGCAAACGGCACGTCGTATTCACTGGCTTTGGGAGGTGGCGCCAGTTCCGGCCGTTGCCAGCAGATGAAGACGACATAAATCGAATAGAAGACTGCGAGCAGCAGGCCTGGGCCGACGGCTGCCATAAACAGCTGGCCAATCGAGACCTGGGCCACGAGACCATAAACGATCAAAACGACCGACGGTGGAATCATCGAGCCGAGCGATCCGCCTGCGCAGATCACACCACTGACCAGTCGCTTATCGTAGCCGCGCCGAAGCATGGCTGGCAGACAGACGAGACCGAGCGTAACGATCTCGGCACCGATCACACCAACCATGGCGGCCATGATCGTAGCCGCAACGATGGTCGCAACGCCCAGCCCGCCGGGAATGCGCCCGACCAGCAGATGCAG
>JAEYYQ010000115.1 GCA_023428365.1 Pseudomonadota bacterium
TGTGCGTCTCCCCTGCCTTGCTTGATCCGGTACTTAGCCGACTGTCACCGATTTCGGAAGGCGGCGCGCGAAGAAAGCGATCGTCTTACCGTTCCAGTGCGTTGTCGCGGCGCGTTCAAAACCGCAATCGCGATAGAAGCCATTGTTGCGCACACCATCGGCGGTGACTGCGTGCAATCCCGGCACTCCTCCTGCCGCCGCATGATCTGCGAACACCTCGATGAGCCGCCGCCCGATTCCAACGCCCCGATAGTCGGCAGCCAGATTGATATGCAGGTGAGCCGGGAACTCGACGGTCAGGGTCGCGAAATCCGCAAAGTAGGAGATATCCGCAAACAGCGGATGCCGCGCCGGGTCATCGAGACAGCCGGCGAGATAGCCAATGGTCTTGCCCGAGCGCTCCCTGGCGACGAATGCGTCCTGCGGAAAGTGGGTGAGGTATCGGGTCAGCCATCGCTCGCGGAAGGTTTGCCGCGCCTCCGGACTCTCGAATGCTCTGTTGCCGGCAGCCTCGAAGAAGATGGCTTCGATATCCTCGATCACACCGCTCTCGGTGACGACATCGACGTACCGGTCAATGCTGACATCGCCGCGCGGTCCCATCGGTTCAGAACCTTCCGTTCCCAAGCCACTGAGCGGCCCCGACAGGCGTGATCTTCCGTGCGCCGCCATCGGTATGCGGATTATGCATCTCGGCAATGCAACATGTCGCACTGGTGCAGCGCAACGTGGTATGCCATATACCTGACGTAAGAGCACGGGCACGCAAAAGCTGGCCCGCATAAAAACGACAGGATCTTATCATGAGCAGCAATTCGACCACCCTCGACTTCACCACTGCGCACACTGAGCGGCCCCATGGTCTGTTGTCCACCATCGCCGCCTTCTGGGACTCGGTGCGTATCGGCCTTGCCGCGTCCCATCAGTATGATGATCTGACCGCTCGCGGTAAGTCTCCGCAGGCCGCAGTCGACATCGTGTATCGCACGCACTTTTCGAAGATCGGCAAGTAACAGCCCGATCTGACCAACATCTCCTGATCGCTTTTACCGCGTCCGGCTGATCGCCGGGCGCGGTTTTCGTATGCACGCGCGGTAACTGCCGCCATTGACGCTAACCAATTACAGCAGTACCTAGGGAGATGTCCAGAAAACGAGACGAATTGTCCCGGAAAACGTGAGATGCACCCAAGTGGTCTCGGCCGGTTCTTTGCTTCACGCACGCGCCAGCGTCACGGCGACCGTGGCTGTGATGTCATCGACTGTCGCACCCCGCGAAAGATCGGCGACCGGTTTGGCGAAGCCCTGCAAGAACGGGCCGACCGCCTGGGCTCCTGCCAGGTGCTGGACCAGCTTGTAGGCAATATTGCCGGCGTCGAGGTCAGGAAACACCAGGACATTAGCCCGGCCTGCGACTTCGCTCTCGGCCTTGACCTTCTTCGCGGCGACGGACGCGACCAGCGCGGCATCCGCCTGCAGTTCCCCATCGACTTTGAGCGCAGGCATGCGCTCCCGGAGAATGGCGACAGCGGCCTGAACTTTCTCGACATGCGGATGATTGGCACTGCCGTGCGTCGAGAACGACAACATGGCAACTCGCGGCTCTTCTCCGAGCAACGCCTCGGCACTCGCCGCCGAGGCAATCGCGATATCGGCCAGCACTGCCGCGTCCGGATCGGCGTTCACCGCGCAATCGGCGAAGACCAGCGCACGCGGCGCCCCATCGTGTTTCGCGGGCAGCAGCATCAGGAAGAAGCTCGAGGGGGTCGCAACTCCCTCTCCCAGACCAACCGTCATCAATCCAGCTTCGATCACCCGACGCGTCGGATTGGCGGCGCCAGCGACCATTGCAGCCGCCTCGCCGGACGTCACGAGCCCACCTCCGAAATAGAGCGGTTTACGCAACAAACGCGTTGCCATCGCGGCCGTCATGCGTTCGCGGCTACTAGCCAGCATTTCTGCGTAGCGGCCGATCAGTGGATCGGTTTCCGGATCTCTGATCTCGATATCGGTCAGCCCGACACCAAGCGCATCCGCACGAGACGCAATCATCTCAGGTTTGCCGAGCAGCACGGGCCGCGCCAGATCCTCGTCCACGATGCGGCGCGCGGCACCAAGAATACGCTCGTCGTCGCCTTCCGGCAGGACGACTTTCAAACCGCGGCCACTGACAGCCGCCCGGCACCGCGCGACGATATCCATAACGTCCTCCCCAAGAGTGTCGGTCATTCGAATTTACCAGAGCCGCATTTCACTACGTGGCATCGCAATTTCAGAACGGAGGTTCAACCCGCATGAGCGCCACTGACAACGAACCCAGGATCTACCGCGGACTAAAAGACGTCTACTTTGAACGCTCCGCAACGACGTTCATCGACGGCAAGGCAGGTGAGCTGCGCTACCGCGGTTATTCGATCCATGATCTAGCGCAGCACTCGACGTTCGAGGAAACGGCCTACTTGCTCCTCTACGGCGAACTGCCGACGAGCACCGCTATGGCGAAGTTCGATGAGGAATTGAAAGCAGCGCGGCAGATCCCGGCTCAGGTGCTGGATATCATCAGCGCCATCAAGCACGCACATCCCATGGATGTGCTGCGGACAGCCGTTTCGGCGATGGCCGCCTTCGATCCGGAAGCTGCCGACAACAGCCGCGAGGCGACACTGCGCAAAGGCATTCGGCTAAGCTCGGAGGTGCCGGTGATCGTTGCTGCACACGAGCGGATTCGAAAAGGTCTCGCCCCGATCCAGCCCGATCAATCGCTATCACACGCCGCCAACTTCCTCTGGATGCTGAAGGGTGAAAAGCCGTCGGGCGATGCAGCAAAACTTCTCGACACTGACTTGGTTTTGCACGCGGAACATGGCTCGAATGCCTCCTCGTTCACCGCACGCGTTGTCGTCGGGACCGAGGCCGGAATCCATGCTGCCATGACGGCGGCAGTGGCCGCATTGTCCGGCCCGGCGCATGGCGGAGCAGCCGAGGACGTGATGCGCATGGCGCAGGAGATCGGCGATCCGTCCAACGCCCCCGCTTACGTCAAGGCCAAGCGCGCCGCAAAAGAGCCGATCACCGGCTTCGGCCATCGCGTCTATCGCGCCGAGGATCCCCGAGCGCGCCACATGCGCGAAGGCGTCAAGCGTCTGTCGCGCGAGATGGGCGAACCGAAATGGTATGAGATCCTCGACGCGCTGGTGAAGGAGATGGCCCCCTACGCGCGCCATGGCGTCAACGTCAACGTCGATTTCTATTCCGGCGTGATCTACCACCTGCACGGCATCCCGAAGGACCTGTTCGTGCCAATCTTCGCAATCGGCCGCGTGCCGGGTTGGACCGTTCAGATTCTCGAACAGCAGGACAACAACATCCTGATCCGTCCACTGACGTTGTATAATGGCCCGGACTCTCGTCCCTACGTGCCCATCAATTCCCGCGGCTGAGATCGTAAAAAGAAACGGGCCGGAAAATCCGGCCCGTCCTCGCTCAAATTGATGGCAGCTACTTACCAGCCACGACGGCAAGCATTGTAGCGGCGCCACCAATAACGGCTGCCTGAATTGATAGCCCGCGCCCGCAGCCAGCCACAGCCACGATACCCGCGGCGATAACCGTACCAAGCCGGACCCGCATAAATCGCGACGCGCGGACCGCGCCAACGACGCGAATAACGATATCCGCGATGACGATAGGAATGCCTGTAGATATTGCGAGATCCCCGGAAGCCACGATGGCTCCGGTAATGTCTCCGGCTACGGACGTCCGTCACGGTGGAAACTGCCTCGCCCTTCACCGCGATCGGCATCTTGGCCGCGGCGGCGCGCACGTCGGGACTTGGCGCCACGAATGCGAAAGCGGCAGCAGCAGCCACCACTGAAAGTAGACGTAAACTCATACGAGCCTCCTAAACATTGCTCCGCCTCGCCAGTGAATGGCTAACGCTCGAGCGCGCAGATAAGATCCCCGACGAGTGATGATGAGGCATATAGACAGTTCAGCCCGTATTTCCAAGGCCTTATCGGCTGGCCCGCTATGCTGAAACGGCCGCCATTTGTTCATACGTTATTCATCTACGATCGCTGCGAGTTGCGTGCGCACTCGGCGTGGCTGATCCTTCGGCAGAGGTTTCAGCACGGGTGACGGAGCTGCATTGGACGGCGGAGGCCCATAGTTGCGGCTGAATGGCTCCGTAGGATCGTCGATCTCCGGCCTTTCCCGGCGCAGGGGCGGTGTCTGAACAGGCAGACCATCCGCCTCCATCGCGATAGCCGGTTGAGGCGGCGCAACTGCGCCGACGTAGGAGCTTTCACGGTAAGTTGATTTATCTGAGGCACAGCCGGCCAAAGCCAAGGCGGCGGCGAGCGCAATTGGAAGCGACGACGCACGCGTCAGGGAACGCGGTGCGCGGACAAAACTCGACAAACGCATAACCCAGGACTCCGAACTCAACGCGACGGAGTTCAGCAAACCGGATCACGGTTAAGTTTGGGTTATCTGGCTCCCGGAATGAGGCGACAGAACCGCGCTCATTCCTGCGTGAACAACCGCTATTCGCTACGTAACGCGTCGATCGGATTGAGCAACGCCGCGCGCCGCGCCGGGAAATATCCGAACACGACGCCTGTCGCGCCGGCTGCCGCCATCGCGATCATGATAGCTTCGCCGTTGACCAGGATAGGCCATTCCGCCGTGAAGGCGACGATCGCCGAGCCGGCAACACCGATGGCAACTCCAATCAATCCGCCGAGCAGGCTCAGCGTGACGGCTTCGACGAGAAACTGCGCGAGGATGTCTCCACGACGTCCACCAACCGCCATTCTGAGACCGATCTCGCGGGTGCGCTCAGTCACCGACACCAGCATGATGTTCATGATGCCGATACCTCCGACGACCAGGGAAATTGCCGAAGTTGCTGCCAGCAGCCAGCTCATGGTCGAGAACGCCGCTGTTCGCGCCTTCATGGTCTCGGCGAGATTGCGCACTGCGAAATCATCCTCGGCGCCCGGTTGAATGCGCCGCCGCTGACGCAGCACGTTTTCCATCTCCTCCTGCACTTCGGTCATATCCGCGCCGCTGTCGAGCTTGACGTAGATCTGTCCGACCTGATCGTTGACGACTTGACTGCGGCCGACGATCCGTCCGCGCGCCGCCGTCATCGGCAACAGGATGATGTCATCCTGGTCGCGGCCGAAGCTCGACTGTCCCTTGGCCTGCAACACGCCGACGATCTTGAAGGGCACATTGGTGATGCGGATGTCGGCGCCGATTGGATCTGCGCCCGGTCCGAACAGCTTCTCCGCCACAGTGGCTCCGATCACGGCCACCCGTGCGCCGGTGCTGACATCGGTGCTGGTGAAGTCGCGGCCCATTTCGACCGGCCAGTCACGCACTTCCAGGTACTGGTCGTGGACGCCACCGACCGCCGTGGTCCAGTTCATATTGCCGTACACCACCGGCGCGTTGCCTTGCAGAAATCCGGAGATGGCGAGAACATCGGGCACCTTATCGCGGATCGCCTGAATATCGGTCTCAGCCAACGGCAGCCGCGTACCGGCACCGCCCGCGCGGCCTCCGACCCGCGATGAACCGGGGAAGACGACGAGCATATTGGAGCCCAGCGAACTGATCTGGCGCTCGATTTCACTGCGTGCGCCGGAGCCCACGGCCACCATGATGATGACCGAACCGACGCCGATGATAATTCCAAGCGTCGTCAGCACAGACCGCAGCAGATTGGTCCGCAGTGCGGAAAGCGCGATGGAGAAGCTATCCAGGATGTTCATTCCGCAGCCCTCCTCAGGAACCCGGTCTGCTGCACGTCCTCCTGGATCTTCCCGTCTCGGAACGTGATCTTGCGGCGCGCGTACTCGGCGATCTCGGGCTCGTGCGTGACCAGCACGACGGTAATCCCCGCTTCATTGAGTTCGGTGAACAGCTGCATGATCTCGACCGAGGTTCGGCTATCGAGAGCGCCTGTCGGCTCATCGGCGAGCAGGATCTTCGGATTGTTCACGAGCGCGCGTGCAATCGCGACACGCTGCTGCTGACCTCCCGACAACTGCCGCGGATGGTGATCCATGCGCGTGCCAAGTCCCACCTGCTGCAGACGGACTGTCGCCAGTTCCTCCGCGTTGGGCGGCTTCGGATTGGCATAGAGCAGCGGCAACATCACCTGGCGTAACGCCGGAGTGCG
>JAEYYQ010000345.1 GCA_023428365.1 Pseudomonadota bacterium
ATCGGCAAGGCGATCCTCGCGGCCGGGCATCCGGCACTGTTTATGGTGGACGGCGTTGCCTCGATAGGCTGCGTGCCGTTTGAAATGGATGCCTGGGGCATCGACGTTGCGGTGTCGGGCTCGCAGAAGGGATTGATGACGCCGCCTGGTCTGGGCTTCGTTGCTGCCAGTGAGCGCGCCTTTGCCCTCCATAAAACGGCAACGCTGAATACGCCGTATTGGGACTGGGGCTTCCGCGAGGGTGAGGAGCACTATCAGAAATATTGCGGCACACCGCCTGAGCATCTGCTGTTCGGTTTGCGGAAAGCTATCGACATGCTGTTGGCCGAAGGAATGGAGAATGCCTTCGCCCGGCATCGCATTCTCGCCGAAGCTGTGCGCCGTGCAGTCGGTGTCTGGTCGGAAGGGCAGGCGATCGCGTTCAACATCGCCGCGCCTGAAGAGCGTGCAAATTCGGTCACGACGGTGCTCTGGCAGCGCGATCGCGGGTTGAAGGAGTTCGTCGATTACGCCCGTGAAAAGTGCGGCGTGGTGCTCGGCACTGGCATCGGCGCGTTAACCGGCAGGGCATTCCGTATCGCGCATATGGGTCACGTCAATGCGCCGATGGTGCTTGGTACGCTTGGCGTCGTTGAAACGGCGTTGGCGGCGACATCGGTTCCGCATGGCCGTGGCGGTGTGCAGGCCGCCATCGATTGGCTCGGCGAGAGTGTGCGCTCCTGACTGGGGACAAGGCGCTACTGCAACTTGGTGATTCGATCCGCCATGTCGGCGTGCACGATGCTCCGGAATACGCCGTCGTCACAGGTGAGGATCCAGGCGGGCACGTCGGGTGCGGAGAGTTGCGGGTCGCGCTCTGCCTTGAGCGGTTTCGTGCAGATGTGACCCTGAGCGCGAACTTTGGCTGCCAGGATGTTGCGGGGATCTTCACCTTGAGCCATGATTTCCGGGGCCATACTGGTGATCATCAACAGGGCCAAACCACTCAGCCCAAGAATTTTTCCGTTCACCAGCTTCATCGATAGCCTCCATGCACGATATCGCGGGAATTGCGTGCACGGAGTTTGGTTCCAGATTTCTTCAGTAAAAGCCAGCCTAAGGCAAAGAAATGGTTGCCTGCCGGTCTTTGGGCGGAGGCTAGATCCGTCCTTCGGTCACACCGTGACACGCGACAAGCCGGTCGTTAACGAAACTCAATTCGGGCGTTTCGCGCCGGCATCGCTCGTTCAGATATGGGCAACGCGGATGAAAGCCACAGCCTTTCGGCGGATCGATCGGATTAGGGATTTCACCCTCCACCGCACGGCGGACGCGACCGGTCATTTCCAGATCCGGCACAGCATCGAGCAGCATGCGGGTGTACGGATGACGCGGATTGGAGAACAGCTCGCGGGGCGGCGCGACTTCTACAAGGCGTCCGAGATACAACACGCCGATCTTCGTCGCCATGTGCCGGACGACGGCCAGATTGTGGCTGATAAAGAGATAGGTCAGGCCGAGCCGGTCCTGCAGATCGCGCATCAGGTTGAGAATTTGCGCCTGCACGGAAACATCGAGCGCCGAGGTCGGTTCGTCACAGACGAGAAATTCCGGATTGGCTGCCAGGGCTCGCGCGATGGCGACGCGCTGGCGCTGGCCGCCGGAAAACTCGTGTGGGTATTTTCGGCCGTCTGCTGGATCGAGCCCGACCAGGCGCAACAGTTCCCCGACGCGCGCCTCGATTTCCTGGCTATCACTCATCAAGCCGAACGCGCGCAGCGGCTCGGCGATCACGCGGTCGACACGCCAGCGCGGATTGAGGCTCGCATAGGGATCCTGGAAGATCATCTGGATACGGCGCCGCAGGTCATCCCGGCGCGCACTGGCCTCGGCACTGCTCATCGAGATGCCGTCGATGCGGACGTCGCCGTCGCTCGGTGGGATGAGGCCGACAACGATCTTGGCGATGGTCGATTTTCCCGAACCGGATTCGCCAACAAGAGCGAATGTATCGCGCCGGTTGATGCCGAATGACACGTCTGCGACCGCGGTGAGGTTCTGGCGCGGCTTGCCCTCGAGCACGCGGTTCAGCCACGGTCCGGATACGTCGAACTTGCGCCAGAGATGATCGACCTCAACGAGAGGCGTCGGGTTCATAGGCTGGCCTCCGCGGGTACGTTGGCAACCCAACAGGCGACGCGGGCGACGTCGTTGCCTTCAAGCGTGGGCCGGTCGTGACGGCAGCGCTCGATCACCTTCGGACACCGCGGATTGAACGCGCAGCCGGGCGGTATTGCCGTCAATCTGGGCATGGAGCCGGCAATCTGGACCAGCCTGTCGCTGTCACCCGCCAGCGTCGGTATCGATCCCATCAGGCCTTGCGTGTAGGGATGACGCGGCGCCTTGAGAACGTCGCGCACCGGACCGATTTCAGCGATACGGCCCGCATACATGACCGCGACGCGATCGGCGATTTCGGCAATCACACCCATGTCATGTGTGATCAGCATTACCGCCGTGCCGTGGTTTTTCGTCAGCCGCTTCAGCAGCCCGATGATTTGCGCCTGCACGGAGACATCGAGCGCGGTCGTCGGCTCGTCAGCGATAATCAGCTCCGGATCGGTACACAGCACCATGGCCAGAACGACGCGCTGGCGCATGCCGCCGGACAGTTCGTGCGGGTAGGCGTCGATGCGCTGGGCCGGTGCGGGGATGCCCACCTCGCCAAGCAGTTCGATGGCGCGCTCGCGGGCGCGGGCCGCGGAAATATCGAGATGCACGCTCATCGTCTCGGTGATCTGCTCGCCAACGCGGAACAGCGGATCGAGACTGGTCAGCGGATCCTGGAACACCATGCCGATGCGCTTGCCGCGAATACGCCGCATGGCGCTGAGCGGAAGATTGTCGATGCGTTCGCCCTTGAGGCGGATTTCGCCATGCGTGATATGACCGGGGGGCTCGATGAGGCCGATGATCGCGGACCCGGTCACCGATTTTCCGGCGCCAGATTCACCGACGACGCCGAGCACTTCTCCGGCTGCGATATCGAACGAGACATCATTCAGTGCGACGAGATCCTTGCGCCGCGTGGCGAAGGCGACGCGCAAATTCCGGACACTGAGGACGGGCTCGAGGGCGCTCATTTCAGCCTCGGATTCAGCGCGTCGCGCAGCCAGTCGCCGAGCAGGTTGATGGCGAGCGCGAGAATGATCAGCGCCACCGCGGGGAAGAACAGAATCCACCATTCGCCGGAGAACAGGAATTGCTGCCCGACGCGGATCAGAGTGCCGAGGGAGGGCTGCGTCGGAGGAACACCGACTCCAAGGAACGACAGCGTGGCTTCTTCGATCACCGCCAGCGCAAGGTTGATCGTCGCGATCACCATGACTGGGCCGACGACGTTGGGCAGTACGTGCTCGCCCATGATCGCGAACGGTCGCCGGCCCATCACGCGTGCGGCCTGCACATATTCGCGGTTTTTCTCAACCATCGTCGAGCCACGAACGGTGCGGGCATATTGCGCCCAATTCGACAACCCGATGGCGATGATCAGCACGATGATCGCCATCTGCTCGTGCTGGGAAGGATGGATCAATCCGCGCCCGACGCCGAACACCAGCAGCGCAATCAGAATCGCTGGGAAGGAGAGCTGTACGTCGGCGACCCGCATGATGATCGCGTCGGTGCGTCCGCCGACAAAACCGGCGATGAGTCCCAAGGAAACTCCGAGCAGCATCGAAAATGCGACCGATGCGAAGCCGACGAGAAGCGAAACGCGGCTGCCGTAGAGGATCGCGGACCACATATCTCGACCCTGGCTATCGGTTCCCAGGACATGAAGCATACCGGAGGCCGTGCTGCGATCCATCGGCTCTATAAAACCGTCCTCAAGGCGGATGGAGCCGGGATCGAAAGCATTCTGTGGTGCGATCCATGGCGCGAACAATGCAAGCAGCAGGATGAGCAGGGTGGTGAGGCTCGCCGCGATCGCAACTGGCGAGTGTCGGTAATTCCAGACCAGATCCGAATCCCAGACGCGCCAGAGCCTCGCTTTGAGTGCTGTGCCTTTCGGGCTCTGCGGGAGGCTCTGCATCGGGCTGCCTCTATTTTGCTGTCAACGCGCGCCCGGTCCGCAAGCGCGGATCGAGCACGTAATAGAGGAGGTCGACAACCAAATTGACCACCACGAACACCACGGCGACAAACAGCAGATAGGCGGACATCACGGGGATATCGACGAACTGCACCGCCTGCACGAACAATGCGCCGAGCCCCGGCCACTGGAACACGCTCTCGGTGACAATCGCGAAGGCGATGACTGAGCCGAGTTGCAGACCTGCGATCGTCACCACGGGAATGAGCGTATTGCGCAACGCGTGCTTGAAGTGAATGCGTGACTCCGGAAGTCCGCGAGCACGTGCGAACTTGACGTAATCTGCCCGTAGCGTTTCCAACATCTGTGACCGCACCAGCCGCATGATGAGCGTGAGCTGGAAGAAGGAGAGCGTCAGAACCGGCATGACGAGCGACCGGCGTCCGGATTCGGTCAGCAGGCCGGTCGTCCACCAGCCGATCTTCACGGTTTCCCCGCGCCCAAAGGATGGCAGCCATCGCAGCTCGACCGCGAACAGGTAAATGAGCCCGATGCCGATCAGGAACGTTGGCAGGCTCACACCGATCAGCGATGTCGTCATGATGAAATGCGACAGCCAGCCGTTGCGGCGGATTGCGGTGTAAACACCGAGAACGACACCCATGATCATCGCGAAAAGAGCCGACAAAACCGCAAGTTCCACGGTGGCGGGCAGCTTCTCGGCGATCAGCGATGAAACCT
>JAEYYQ010000125.1 GCA_023428365.1 Pseudomonadota bacterium
CGCGTTGAATGACAATAATCACCCTCTGGCGTTTCCTGATCGCCATAGGGTTCACAGGCAAGACCGACGCGTTTGAGTGAGCGAGCAAAAACAGCAGACAGCGGGTCTGGCCAACGGACTGCCCGAGTGATCGTGCTTGTGCCGGTCCTTACCCGCAGTGGGCAGCCGCGCGGATCGCGCATTGGCTCTGTTGCGGACAATCACATGCATTCGCCGCAGGACCGGCTGGCCGAAACCGCGGGACTTGCCTCGGCCATCGACCTCGACGTCCGGACGAAGCTGCTGGTATCGCTGCCGCGGCTGAACCCAAGCACGCTCTTCGGATCGGGTAAGGTCGAGGAGTTGAAGCAACTCGTTGCCGAGCATGAGGCCGAGCTGGTGATCATCGATCACGCCGTCTCACCCATTCAACAGCGGAACCTCGAGAAGGCCTGGAATACGAAGGTGCTCGACCGCACCGGCTTGATCCTGGAAATCTTCGGCCAGCGCGCCCGCACGCGTGAGGGCCGCCTGCAGGTCGAGCTGGCGCATCTGACCTACCAGCGCAGCCGGCTGGTTCGCAGCTGGACCCATCTTGAGCGTCAGCGCGGCGGCTACGGCTTCCTCGGCGGCCCGGGTGAAACGCAGATCGAAACCGACCGTCGCCTGATTCAGGAACGCATCGACGCCATCCGCAAGGAGCTGGACGTCGTCGTGCGGACCCGCGACCTGCATCGTCGCGGGCGGCGGCGCGTGCCTTATCCGCTGGTGGCGATCGTCGGCTATACCAACGCCGGAAAATCAACGCTCTTCAATCGCATGACCGGCGCCGATGTGCTCGCCATGGATCAGGTGTTCGCGACGCTCGATCCGACCATGCGCGAGCTGCGGCTCGACAGTGGCCGCCGCATCATTCTGTCCGATACGGTCGGCTTCATCTCGGACCTGCCGACGTCGCTAATCGCGGCGTTCCGTGCGACGCTGGAAGAAGTGATCGAGGCCGACCTCATCCTCCATGTGCGCGACATCAGCCATGCGCAGACCGCCGCCCAGCGCGCGGATGTCGAAGCGGTGTTGACGGATCTCGGCATCGACACGGAGCACGCCGATAGCCGCATTCTCGAAGTCTGGAACAAGTCCGATCTGCTCGACGCCAATCAGATCGAACAGCTCCAGCACGCCGCCAATCGCGCAGACAGCCATCCGCTTCTGGTTTCGGCCATCACGGGCGACGGATTAGACGACCTGCGCCGCAGTATCGACGCGCGACTTGGACGGGCTGACGAGATCATCACAATCAGCGTTCCAGCCACTGCAGGCGGACTTCTCGCCTGGCTGCACGAGAACACCGAGATACTGGAGCGCGAGACATCCGACAGCGGAGAAACGCGATGCCGGGTGCGGATTGAGGCTGCCAAGAAGGGCAGGCTCGCCAGTCGCCTGCGCCGCGAAGGCATCGAGCACGCGCTGATATAGCGGCCCGGGCGCGTCCGCTCACTTCGGTTCGCGCTCGCGCAGCTTGGCCTCGTCCCACAGCGCATCCAATTCTTCGAGCGTCGACTGTTCGGGCGTCCGGCCCTCGGCCGCCAGCGATTGCTCGATGTGCCGAAAGCGGCGTGTGAATTTGTCGTTGGCGCCGCGTAGCGCCGTCTCCGGATCGATCTCAAGATGCCGGGCCACATTTGCGACGACAAACAGCAGATCGCCGAACTCCTCTACAACCTTGGGATCGACACCGGCTGACGCCGCGTTGTGCTCGGCCAGCGCCGTCTCCAGCTCCGTCAGCTCTTCCTGGAGTTTCGACAGGACCGGTGTCAGGCTGGGCCAGTCGAAACCAACCCGCGCAGCCTTGTTCTGCAGCTTGATCGCGCGGGTCAGCGCGGGAAGCGCCAGCGGCACATCGTCGAGAAGGCTCTTCTGTGGTTCGTCCCGACCAAGCGCTGCTTTCTCAGCGGCCTTGATGCGATCCCAGAAGCCCTTGGTCACGCCAGCGGCGCGGGTCGCTTCGTCTCCGAAAACGTGCGGATGCCGACGGATCATCTTGGCCGTCACGGCATGTACGACGTCGCCGAAGTCGAACTCCTGCTGCTCTTCGGCGATGCGAGAGTGATAGACAACCTGCAGCAGGAGATCGCCCAACTCGTCGCGCAGCTCGTCGAGATCGCCGCGCGCGATGGCGTCCGCCACCTCGTAGGCTTCCTCTACCGTGTAAGGCGCGATGGTTTCGAAGGTCTGTTCGAGATCCCACGGGCAGCCAGTCACGGGCGTACGCAATCGCCGCATGATGTCGATCAGCGCAGCGATGTCGCGGGATGGCGTCGGCGTATCAGTCATGCTCTCGCTTCGGGGCAACTATGGCTCAGGAGGCATGACTAGCACATCGTGCCGGCGTTGCGGGGAGATGAACCCGCCCAAAACTGTCCCGGCCTCATTGATGCGAGGCCGGGACGCGTACTCCTAGCCAAGCCGCATCATACTGCGGCAGAACGTATTGCCGATCCGCATCTGCCCGTCTTCCAGGCCGACGTCGATCAGGCAGGTCGAACGGTTCTCGAAGTGCATGCCCTGCTGATCGGTGCCGCCGCCTCGTCCCTGACCAGATCCTATGCCGAGACTACGCTCCTGCTGCTGTTGACTGTCATCACTGGATGATTGCGCCGTGCCGCTCATGCTGCCTTGTTGCTGCTGTTGCATCCCCATGCTGCCTTGCTGCTGACGTCCCCAGCCGCCGCCGGACTGTTGGCTGCCCATCATCCGATCGCGCATCCGCTCTGCCACGCGATTGGCAATCGGACCACCGAAGTTGCCCGATTCCTGGATCACCACAGCCACACGAGCGGATTGCTGGCCGGGCATCATCTGGATATCGCGAACACGCATGTCGATGTTGTAATCGCTCACCAGCTTCCGGCCTTGCAGGGCACTGGCGGCGTGGCCCAGCGCATCCGTGACCGTCTCCTCAGTGGCGTGAGCGATGGTCGTCGCAACATGGCGATCACCCAGATACAACTCGGAGCTCGTCGTGATCTGGGCATCTGGATCCAGGTACTGGTTCAGATACTGGCGCAGAGCGGCGGGATCCTGCGTGCGGGCCGTCCGCTGTAGAACCTGCTGCACGTCGCCGAAGAACTGGCGAATGTTCTGTTCCGTGAGCCGTTGTCCAACCTGCTGGTTCATCGGTTGCTGCTGGGATTGCTGCTGGCCCATGGAGCGCTGCCCCATCTGCTGCTGCGATTGGCCCGTTTGCTGCTGGCCTGAACCTGTTTGAGCGAATGCAACCGGAGACAAGGCGGTGCTCACGCAAAGTGCCGCGACGTAGAGCGAAGTCTTCACGGGCGTTCTCCTTCATGATGTGTTGTAGGTGCCGCGAAAACGTCTCCACTCTGGGCGGGTTCCTCAGCGGGAAGGGGCCTATTTGAGATTTGCGCAGGCGGTCTTCTGGCCGTCCGGCGTCGATCAGCTAAGGGGTGGGTTGATGGCGATTGGTCCGATGGACCAAGGTCGCGTCATGAGCTGTCGGCGAGCGTCAGCCAGACGTCAGAATGCCGTGCTCAGGCATCGCCGTTTAGCTCGAACACGCCGTTCGCATAATATATATTATGGAAAATACAGACTTGAGATGGCGGATTTATCAAATAGATCGCGCTGCCAGAAAATTCCATTGGATTGCCGTCAGGCCTTCTCCGGCTTCTCGTACTTGTCGGCAACCATGCGGTCCAACAGCCTCACACCCCAACCAGACGCCCAGCTCTGGCTGATGTCGGTCTTGGTCGAATCCATGGCCACACCCGCCACGTCCAGATGCGCCCACGGCGTCTCGCGGATGAACCGCTGCAGGAACTGCGCGGCCGTGATGGCCCCGCCCAGCCGCCCGCCGATGTTCTTCATGTCGGCCGTGCGTGAGTCGATCATCTTGTCGTAGGCGGTAGCCAGCGGCATGCGCCAAACGAGTTCGCCAGTCTCCTGGCCTGCCTCGATCAGTTCAGCCGCCAACTTGTCATCATTGGAGAACAGTCCCGCGTACACCTTGCCGAGCGCGACCATGATGGCACCGGTAAGCGTGGCGAGGTCGACGATCAGGCGCGGCTTGAAGCGTTCCTGCGCGTACCAGAGCACGTCAGCGAGAACCAGCCGGCCTTCGGCATCGGTATTGAGAACCTCGATGGTCTGGCCGGACATCGAGGTGACGACATCGCCCGGACGCTGCGCCGAACCGGACGGCATGTTTTCCGTCAATCCCAACAGGCCCACGGCATTGACCGCCGCGCCGCGCTGCGCCAGCGCCAGCATCAGCCCGGCGACACAAGCAGCGCCGCCCATGTCACCTTTCATGTCCTCCATGCCGCCGGCGGGCTTCATGGAGATGCCGCCGGTATCGAAGCACACGCCTTTGCCAACGAAGCAGATCGG
>JAEYYQ010000456.1 GCA_023428365.1 Pseudomonadota bacterium
GCCCTTCGCCATCGGCTGCGACGCTCATCGCTTCCTTGACGTTGTAAAAGTTGTAGAGCGGCTCGCCCATGCCCATCAGGACGACGTTGGTAATCTTGCGATCGGTGTCCGGCAGCAGACGGTCGTCATCCGGGCGCGGAGCGCCGGGCCAGTCGCCAATCCGGTCGCGCGCCAGCAGGATCTGGCCGACGATCTCCTCGGCGTGGAGGTTGCGCACCAGCCGCTGTGTGCCGGTATGGCAGAACGAGCAAGTCAGCGTGCAGCCAACCTGACTTGAGATGCACAGCGTACCGCGGTCGATCTCGGGGATGTAGACAGTCTCGATTTCCGGCGCCTGTGCCTCATGCCCCCGGCGCGGCAGCCGCAATAGCCATTTGCGCGTGCCGTCAACCGACACTTGCTCGCTGACGATCTCCGGGCGGTCCAGGGAATAGGCCGCTTCGAGCCGGGCGCGCAGATCCTTGGAGACATCGCTCATCTGATCGAACGAGCTGACGCCACGGACGTAGATCCAGCTCCAGAGCTGGGCGACGCGCATGCGCTGCTGCTTGTCGGGCACGCCAATGTCGGCCAAAGCCGCACGCAAGCCCTCGCGACCAAGCCCCGCCAGGGACGGCTTCACCACGCCAGACGTGGCCGGCGCCACCGCCGGTGTCGTATCGAGAACAAGAACCATCGAGAATCCAAAGCCGCAGCCAAGGCCAGACATTTAGTCTGTATCGCCCACCGACGCAAAGCCCGCAGTTCGCCGCTCCCTGAAACACCTGAATTAACGTTTCCGACACGTCTCTTAGTTCGCGGCAGCGCGCTTGGTCTTTGCTCGTGTGATGAGCTCTTCGACCTGCGGCAGAATGGCTTCCACCATGATCGCCACCCCCTTCGCGTTCGGATGCATGCCATCGTCGAGGTTGAGTTCAGGCTTCAGCGCCACCTTGTCCAGGAAGAACGGGTAAAGCAGCGCGTCGTACGTGCGCGCAAGATCCGGAAAAATCGGATCAAACCTCTTCACATAATCGTCACCCCAATTGCGCGGAGATTGCATCCCGACCAGCAACACAGCCGCTCTCTTGGCTTTGAGCTTCTGCAGAATCTGATCGAGATTCTTCCGTGTTTCGGCCGGATCGACGCCGCGTAGCGCATCGTTGGCGCCCAGCGCCAGGATCGCGGCATCGAAGCTTTCGGGCACAGCCCAATCAAACCTCTGCAATCCTGCCGCCGTGGTATCGCCGGAAACTCCGGCATTGATCACCTCGACCGCAAGGCCCTTATCGCGCAGCGCTTTTTCGAGCTGGGCCGGAAACGATTGGTTCGGTTGTAGGCCGAAGCCCGCGGTCAGGCTGTCGCCGAACGCCACGATACTGATCGGTTTGTCCTGTGCATGAGCTATGGTCGTCGCGGCAATAAGCATGGCGCAAGCATTGAACAACGCGGCCAACATGCTCACCTTTGCAACTGCGCGGACCTTGGGGCATCGCTCCATGATCTTGCCTCCCGTCATGAGTATCGTCCATTCCCTGTCTGAGCGACACGTAGAAGCCGTACCTGCAATCCGCAAGCGCCGGAGATGATCTGATAATGCCATCCACCTCGCCGATTATCGATCTGGCCGACGTCAGACTGCGGCTGACGAGCCGTGCCGGCCCAGTCGACATTCTCCGCGGGGTCTCTGTCAGCATTCCGAAAGGCGAAGCCGTCGCGGTCGTCGGACCGTCCGGATCAGGCAAGACATCGCTGCTGATGATCATTGCGGGTCTCGAGCGCGCGACCAGCGGAACAGTCAATGTCGTCGGCCACGATTTCACCGCGCTTGGCGAGGATGGGCTGGCGCTGGTCCGAGGCCGCGAGATCGGCATCGTATTCCAGTCCTTCCATCTCGTTCCGACGATGACCGCGTTGGAGAACGTCGCCTTACCATTGGAATTTGCAGGCGTCGCCGATGCTTTCCAGGTGGCCAGCGAAACGCTGGCCGAGGTCGGACTTGGTCATCGCACCACCCATTTTCCGGCACAGCTTTCCGGCGGCGAGCAGCAACGCGTGGCGCTGGCCCGTGCTCTGGCACCGCAGCCGAAGCTGATCCTGGCTGACGAACCGACCGGCAACCTGGACGGCAAGACCGGCGGCCAGATCGTCGACCTGCTGTTTGAGCTGCACAAGCGTCGCGGCACCACTCTTGTTCTTGTCACGCACGACACTGGTCTGGCAGCGCAGTGCGAACGAACGATCCGCATGGCCGATGGACAGATCATCACTGCAGCCGCCGAGGCCGCATGACCAGCGAAGTCACCATTGCTCCCGACACGCGGCCCACGGCGCTGCGTCTTCCTCCTGTGTTGCGCCTCGCCCTGCGTGAAGTCCGCTACGGGATGAATGGATTTTACGTGTTCATCGCCTGCGTCGCGCTCGGCGTGATGGTAATTACCGGCGTCGGAGCGCTGAGCGACTCCCTACGGCTCGGCTTCGAACGCCAGGGCGAAGTCATCCTCGGCGGCGACGTTGCCATGTCGCGTACACATCGCCGCGCTGAGGACAACGAACGCGCCTGGATGCTGAAACAAGGCATCGTCAGCGAAACTGCCACCATGCGAACCATGGCGCGGCGACCAGACGGGTCCGATCAGGCCCTCGCAGAATTGAAAGGCGTGGACCAAGCTTATCCGCTCGCTGGCACGGTTGTTCTGGCAGACGGCGTTACTGTGGCTCAAGCCCTGTTCGAGAAGCAGGGCGTGGCTATCGCCTCAATTCTCCTGGAACGACTGAACTTGAAAGTCGGCGACCAGCTTTCTCTCGGCTCCATCACCGTGCCCATTACCGGTATCATTGAAAGTGAGCCCGACAACATTACCGACCGGCTGACCTACGGTCCGCGCGTTCTCATCTCGCTGGCGACGATGGAACGGACCGGTCTCGTACAGCCCGGCAGTCTCGTGCGCTGGCGTTATTCTCTGAACCTCGGCGATGAAAGCACCAGCGCGGCGCTCATTCCTCAATTCAAAAGCGCGATCGACGCCTCCTTGCCGCAGAGCGGCTACACCATTACCGACCGCCGCGATCCCTCCCCGCGTGTGACGCGGACGCTGGAACGGTTGCGCCAATTCCTGACCTTGCTGGGACTGACGGCATTGCTGGTCGGCGGCGTCGGTGTTGCGAATGCTGTCGCGACCTTCATCGACCGTCGTCGCAAAGTCATCGCAACGTTCAAAAGTCTGGGCGCCACCAGCGGCAAGATCTTCAGCGTCTTCCTGATTCAGGTGATGTGTATGGCGGCCATCGGTGTCGCGCTTGGCCTGACGCTTGGCTACTGCGTGCCGTTGGTTTTGAACGCCCTGTATGGCGATGCCCTGCCCATTCGCGCAGAGCTGACGATCAGTCCTTGGAGCGTCATTTCGGCGGCGGCTTACGGATTTCTCGTCGCCCTCGTCTTCACGCTCTGGCCGCTGGGTCGTGCGGAACTGGTGCGCGCCGGCGTTCTATTCCGCGACGAGGTTGGCGGTGAACAGGTCTGGCCGCGCCCGCGCATCATCGTCCTGACCGTCGTATCGGTGCTGGCCCTGGCGCTGCTTGCGATCTTGTCATCGGATTCCCAGCGGATCGCGATCTACTTCTGCCTCGGGCTGGTTGCGATGTTCGGCCTATTTCTGGGGCTGGGCATTCTGGTCACCCGCGTCGCACAGCGCGTGCCGCGCTCTCGGATTCCCGAAATTGCACTCGCTATCGGCAATATCGGGGCACCGGGCGGCCTGACGCGGTCGATTGTGCTGTCGCTTGGAGCAGGATTATCGCTGCTGGTTGCGGTGGCACTAACCGACGCCTCACTCGTCCGCGAGCTGACCGCACGCATTCCTGAGACAAGCCCGACGTATTTCGTGCTCGACCTGCCCAAGGGTGAGGAAGGCGCATTCCGTGATCTCGTGCAGCGCGTTGCGCCCGGCTCGGATTTCCGCGATGCGCCGATGCTGCGCGGCCGCCTCGTCCGCCTCAAGGACACGCCGGTTGAACAGATCAAGGTCGCGCCCGAGGCCGAATGGGTGCTGAATGGCGATCGCGGTCTCAGCTACTCGGATACCGTGCCGGAAGGCTCGCACGTTGTGGCTGGGGAATGGTGGCCAGCCGACTATAACGGCGAGCCGCTGGTCTCCTTCGAAACCGAGCTTGCCGAGCATCTCGGCCTCAAGATCGGCGATACCGTCACCGTGAATGTGCTCGGCCGCAACGTCACGGCGCGTATTTCCAATCTGCGCGAAGTGAAATGGGAGTCGCTGGCGATCAATTTCGTGATGGTGTTTTCGCCCAACACGCTTCGGGCCGCGCCGCATAACCTGCTGGCGACGATCACAATTCCGAACGCCGATGATCTGGCTCGCGATGCCGATCTGGCTCGAACCATCTCGCGCACGTTTCCATCCGTCACCGCCATCCGCGTGAAGGACGCAATCGATTCCTTCAACGCCGTGTTCCAGAAGGTCATGGTGGCTGTCCGCGCCGCCGGCAGTGTCACGCTTTTGGCCGGAGCCTTGGTGTTGGCCGGGGCCCTGGCAACGGCTCAACGCCGTCGGATCAAGCAGGCCGTCATTTTGAAAGCCATTGGCGCAACGCGCCGACGTATCCTGCTATCGCATACCGCCGAATACACCATCCTGGCCGTTGTCACGGCAATTGTGGCCGTCATCCTCGGTACGATTTCCGCTTGGGTTGTCGTAACACAAATCATGGATGCCGAGTTTACATTCTCGGGATCGGCAGTATTGGCCGCCTTGGGCCTCGCGCTTGGCTTAATTCTGGGGTTCGGCGGGCTCGGAACTTGGCAGGTATTACGTGCACCTGCCGTGCCATATCTCCGGTCGGAGTAGAAAATCTTTGAAGCACGCTGAAGCTTAGGCCCGCGCCTTGCGGATAGACCAATGAAAACTTTGATCCAGTACGCGGAATTTGACCTGCGCGCCTTGAAAGAAGCTACAACGCGGGGCATATTCCAGGCTGGTTTCCAGGTGCTTGCACCAACGCGGTCAAAGGGATCAAACAATGGCTCAATTCGACAACAGGTATGCAGTAGGTACCGGCGCCGGAACGGGCGTTGCGGTAGACGCGGGTCTACGTTCCTACATGCTGACCGTTTACAATTACATGGCGGCTGGCGTCGCCCTGACGGGCATCGTTGCCTATCTGGTATTCAGCGCAGCCGTCACCAGTGACCCGGCTGCTGGCGTGGCTCAGCTGCGCAGCGGCACCTACCTGACTGAGTTCGGCCGCCTGGTGTTCGTCAGCCCGCTGAAGTGGGTGCTGATGCTGGCTCCGCTGGCGTTCGTCTTCTTCCTGTCGATGCGCGTCTACCAGATGAGCGTCAGCGCAGCTCAGATTTCGTTCTGGCTGTTCGCGGCTGTCATGGGCGCTTCGCTCTCGACGATCTTCTTGGTCTACACGGGCGCTTCGATCACCCGCGTGTTCTTCATCACGGCAGCGGCGTTCGCCAGCCTGAGCCTCTACGGCTACACCACGAAGAAGGATCTGTCGGGCTGGGGCACGTTCCTGTTCATGGGTCTGATCGGCGTGATTATCGCCATGCTGGTCAACATTTTCCTGCAGTCCAGCGCCCTGCAGTTCGCCATCTCCGTGATTGGCGTGCTGGTGTTCGCCGGCCTCACCGCCTACGACACACAGCGCATCAAGGACGGCTACTATCAGGTCGCTGGCAATGCCGAGCTGGCCGCCAAGACGGCGATCATGGGCGCGCTGAGCCTGTACCTCGACTTCATCAACATGTTCACGATGCTGCTGTCGCTGTTCGGAAACCGCGAGTAAGCATCTGCCGCAAGGTTGATTTCGTGAAAAGGGCCTCGCCGATTGCGAGGCCCTTTTCCTTTGGCCTGTTTCCTGAGCTATAAACACCTGCACGGGCATCTGAGGGGCAGGGCGATGGGGAAACCGATCGTACGAGCGGCGCAGCGGGAAGATATTCCGGCGATCACCGCTATTTACCGACCTGCGGTGCTGCACGGGACTGCCAGCTTCGAGCTGGAGCCGCCAACCGAAGACGAGATGGCGCGGCG
>JAEYYQ010000460.1 GCA_023428365.1 Pseudomonadota bacterium
AAACGCCGAGATTTTCTGAAGGCATCGGCGGCCGGTGCTGTGGCGACTGCTGCCGTGGCTGCTCCCGCGATCGCGCAGTCAGCGCCGGAAATAAAGTGGCGGTTGACCTCGAGTTTTCCGAAGTCGCTCGACACGGTCTATGGTGGCGGCGAGCAGGTGGCCAAGTATGTCGCCGAAATGACCGATAACAAGTTCCAGATCCAGGTTTTCGCAGCTGGCGAGATCGTCCCGGGTCTGCAGGCGCTGGATGCGACGTCGAACGGCACCGTGGAGATGAGCCACACCGTCTCCTATTACTACGTTGGCAAGGATCCGACGTTTGCGATCTTCTCGGCCGTTCCATTCGGTCTCAATACGCGCCAGATGAACTCCTGGTTGATGCAAGGTGGCGGCAACGAACTCGCTGCGGATTTCTACAAGAAGTACAACGTCACCGCTTTCCCGTGCGGCAATACCGGCACGCAAATGGGTGGTTGGTTCCGTAAGGAGATCAAGACCGTTGCCGATCTCAACGGCTTGAAAATGCGCATCGCCGGTATCGCCGGTCAGGTGATGCAGAAGCTCGGTGTCGTGCCGCAGCAACTTGCCGGCAGCGACGTCTATCCAGCGCTGGAGAAAGGCACCATCGACGCCGTGGAATGGGTCGGCCCCTACGACGACGAGAAGCTCGGTTTCGGCAAGGTTGCGCCATTCTACTACTATCCCGGCTTTTGGGAGGGAGGTCCGACGGTGCATGCCTTCGTGAACACCGCGAAGTACAACGAGCTGCCGAAATCTTATCAGGAGATTCTGGCGAATGCGGCCGCACACACTAACATGTGGATGACGGCGCGCTACGATATGCAGAACCCTGCCGCCGTGAAGCGTCTCGTGGCGTCCGGTGTCAAGCTGCGTCCGTTCTCGAATGAGATCATGGACGCGGCGCTGAAAGCCACCAATGAGCTGTGGGTTGAGCTTTCCGCCAAGAACCCGGAGTTCAAGAAGACGATCGAGGCGATGCAGGCGTATCGGAACGATCAGTATCTGTGGTGGCAGGTGGCCGAGTACACCTACGACAGCTTTATGGTCCGCTCACGCGCGCGGGGCTGATCGTCCAAGTCTCGAGAAGAAACAAGAAAACCGGCCTAAATGGCCGGTTTTTTATTGGCAACCCTCGTCTGGTACGGCGGCTTCCATCTACTGCTTGGGCGTGTCGAAGATCAGGGGAGGGGGAGCATCGTCAAACGGAATCTCAATCCGGATATTGGACGTGTCGGGTATGCTGGTGTCGATCCAGTAAGTCACCATTTCCGGCCAGAAGATCAGGATGGCCACCAGTAGGAGCTGTAAGAACAGCCACGGAATGGCGCCCATGTAGATGTCCGTCGTCTTCACCTCTTTCGGCGCAATGCCGCGCAGATAGAACAGCGCGAAACCGAATGGCGGATGCATGAACGACGTCTGCATGTTCACGCACAACAGCACGCCGAACCACACCAGATCGATACCGAGGGACGTCGCGACCGGTGCCAGCAGCGGCACGATGATGAAGGCGATCTCGAAGAAGTCGAGGAAGAACGCCAGGAAGAATACAAAGACGTTTACGAAAATCAGGAAGCCGGTTGCGCCGCCAGGCAGGCTAGTCAGCAGATGCTCGATCCAGCGCGAGCCATCCATGCCCTGGAAGACAAGACTGAAGCATGTCGCGCCGATCAGGATGAACACGACCATCGCCGTCAGGCGCATCGTTGAGTTCATCGCCTGCTCGATCAATGGCCAACTCAGACGACGGTGCAGTGCGGCCAGACCCATGGCGCCCACCGCGCCCATCGCGCCGGCTTCCGTTGGCGTGGCGAGGCCCATGGCCAGCGTGCCCAGTACGAGGAAGATCAGCACGATCGACGGGATCATGCCCCACAGCACCCGGCTGACGAGTTTCCAGCTCATCGGCTCGCGCTCGTCTTCGGGTATCGGTGGCATCGTCTCCGGGCGCAGCCGCGACATCGCGAAGATGAACAGCAAGAAAATCGCGATCTGCATGAACGAGGGGCCGATGGCGCCCAGGTACATGTCGCCGACGGAGCGGCCGAGCTGATCGGCAAGCACGATCAGAACGAGCGAGGGCGGGATGACCTGGGTGATCGTTCCGGAGGCCGCAATAACGCCGGTGGCTAATCGCAGATTATAACCGTAGCGCATCATGATCGGCAGGGAGATCACGCCCATGGCGATGACCGAAGCGGCGACTGTGCCGGTAATGGCGCCAAGGACCGCACCGACGATAATCACCGCATAAGCGAGGCCGCCGGGATATTTGCCGAACAGTTGGCCGGTACCTTCCAGCAGATCCTCGGCAAGCCCACAGCGTTCAAGAACAGCGCCCATGAACGTGAAAAACGGAATCGCGAGCAGCAGATCATTCGAGATGATGCCGAAGAAACGGAAAGGAAGGGCCTGCAAGAACGCCGGATCAAAATGGCCGGTAAAAATGCCGAGGATGCCGAAGAACAATCCAACCGCCGCCACCGAGAAGGCGACAGGAAACCCGATCAGCATGAAGAAGAGCATGCTGCCGAACATCAGGGGTGGCATGATGCCGTAGGAAAACATCGCGATCGCGGATCCTGCTGTGAGGCCAGACTATATTATTGCAGGGGAGCTTCGTAATTGGTGTTGAGGCTGGTTGCTCCAGTGAGCGCCGCAACCCGCTTGATCAATTCCGATATGCCCTGCAGGAACACAAGCGCGAACCCAAGTGGCAGAACGGCCTTGACCGGCCACAGGATGAGGCCGCCAGCGTTGTTGGAATACTCTTGAGACAGAAACGAATTCAGAAAAAACGGCCACGTCAGATAAATGAAGTAGGCCGTAACGGGCAGCAGGAACAGGCAAAGCCCGAAGACATCGATCCAAAGCCGCGCGCGATCGGACACTGACGAATACAGCAGGTCGACACGCACGTGTTCATTGGTGAGCAGAGTTTGTGCCGCGCCCAACAGCACCATGCCACCGAACATGTACCACTGGACTTCCAGCAAGCTGTTGGAGCTGTAGCTGAAGAGATATCGGACGGTTGCGTTGCCAGCACTGACGAGACAGGCGAGGAGCACCAGCCATTTTGCGACAAATCCGGCCGCGTTGCTGAGGGCGTCGACTGCGCGACTGACACTTAAAAGAAACTGCACCGATCCTGCCTTGCTGACACTTCGTGTGGGGGCCTTTGCCATGTTTCAAGGCCCGTTGCACCGCGTAATTGGTCTAATTGTCAAGCGCGAATGGTATGATGGGCAACCCGGTTATGTGTCTATTCAGTGTCATCTACGGAAGGTAAGGGGGCCTGATACGCAACGAGTGTCGCCTCTAACGCATGCCGGAGACATCATTGGGAAACACTGAGCAACGAAAGGGCGATGAATCCGAGGTATCGAGCGCCCTGGAGGTCTTCCTGGTTTTTCTGCGACTGGGCCTCACGTCCTTTGGCGGTCCAGTGGCGCATCTCGGCTATTTCCGTGAGGAGTTCGTTGCCCGCCGCAAATGGCTCGACGAGCACGTCTACGCGGACCTCGTCGCACTTTGTCAGTTTTTGCCAGGTCCGGCCAGCAGTCAGGTCGGAATGGCGATTGGTCTGACGCGTGCCGGTTACGTTGGAGCGTTGGCGGCCTGGACGGCGTTCACGCTCCCGTCCGCCATTGCGCTTGTGCTGTTTGCGTATGGTGTCAGCGCACTGGGCGGCGCGGCCGGCAGTGCCTGGCTTCATGGTCTGAAAATCGCCGCTGTCGCGATCGTCGCGCAGGCCGTTCTCGGCATGATGCGTACGCTCGCACCGGATCGAGCGCGCGCGACCCTTGCGGTTGCGGCCGCGATCGTGGCGCTTGCGGTCCCGACCGTATGGGGGCAGGTCGGCGCGATCGTGCTGGGAGGTATCGTCGGGTTTGTTCTTTTGCGGTCCAACAACGTCCCGATGGCTCAGGCCGCAATGCCGCTGTCGGTGAGCCGAACAGCAGGTGTAACGGCGCTGCTCGTGTTTTTCGGTCTGCTGATTGGGTTGCCGATCCTGGCCGCAGATACGACCCATCAGTCGATTGCGCTCGTAGATTCCTTTTACCGCGCCGGTTCGCTCGTCTTCGGCGGTGGCCATGTCGTCCTGCCGTTGTTGCAAGCCGAGGTCGTGCCGTCCGGCTGGGTGACGAACGATCAGTTTCTCGCAGGCTACGGTGCGGCTCAGGCCGTCCCGGGGCCGCTCTTTACGTTTGCCGCCTATCTCGGTGCGGTCATCGGCGGTTGGCCGACGGCTGCGGTGTGCCTCCTGGCTGTCTTTCTGCCGTCGTTCCTTCTGGTTGTCGGCGTTTTGCCGTTCTGGGAAGAATTGCGCAGCAAAATGTGGGCGCAATCGGCGCTTCGCGGGATCAACGCGGCCGTCGTCGGTCTGCTTCTCGCAGCCCTTTACAATCCAGTTTGGATCGCGGGCATCACGAGCCCCGGTGACTTTGCGATCGGCATTGCGGCGTTCTTGGCGCTGTTCATCTGGAACGTGACGCCTTGGCTGGTGGTGTTGCTGAGCGCGTTGGCAGCGGGCGTTCTGGCCTCGTTGGTACCACTGCTATGACGCACTGCAGAACGATCTAGTCAGGCAGGAAAACCCGCACGGGCTGCTCGTGGCGGATAACTGGCGGGAGATCGACGCTGTCTAACCGGAGTCGGGCGACGGGATTGGTGTCCTTCGATGCCGGAGGTACCAGGACCACTCTCAAGCGTGCTGTCCGCCGTTCACCATCCGCAATGGCATAGCTAATGTTCTGCCCTGACTTCAATCGATCAAGATCGGCCTGCGGGAGTTTGACTGCGATCTCAACTTGGCTGAGGTCCAGAAGCGTCAGAAGGTCAGGTGATCGCTGCGTCACCGCCGCACCGACGTTTGTCAGCACGTCGAGAACCAAGCCATCATAGGGCGCCTTGATCTCGGCCATCCGAATTTCGAGATCGATGCGTGCGATCTCCGCCTCGACGCGGTTCGCGCTGCTTTGGGCACTTTCAAGGCTGCTTTTTGCGGATTGCAGTGCCACTTCGCCATCCTCGAACGCCGCGCGATTGAAGGATGGGGAGTTTTTGAGGCCGGCGCGGCGATCATAATCGAGCTGCGCCCTCGCCACGGCGGATTTCGCCACTTCGACAGCAGCCCTGGCTTCCTCCAGTGCGCGCTGTCCGATCAGCCGGTCGGCCTGCAGTTGCTCGACGTCTAGTCGCGCCAGCAGATCACCCGCTTTCACTTTGTCCCCGACGCGGACGTTCATTTCCTTCACGCCCTGCGACCGCTCCCCGGTCATTTGGGCCGAGATATGTCCGCGCTGATCGGCGACGAGTGTGCCTTCGACGGTCTTTTCGGCCAGGGCGGCCTGCGATCCGGCGCCAATAGCAACGGCTAACGCAAGGCTCCAAACTATAAATCGCTTTTTGGCGCTCATCGAAAAGCCCGCTCTACCGACGCAATACCGGTGGGTTTTGGTTGTCCCAACATAACCTGTCATGCTTGTTTGTAGGGCGACAAGACAGAAATGCCCGATTGGTGACTCGCACGTCCCATCGCCGCCGCCGCGTTCTCATCCACACCTAAAGTTTTGCTCTGAAATCGCTTACTTCGCTCGGTAGCGTTCCCGCCTATCGCGAAGCGGGATATTTCGGCGTTCGTGCTGTCCTCGCAGCTTGCCCCCTGCGAAAGTCGGATGGCGGCTTTCCCGCTTGCAACTGTCAAAACGCGGAACTACAGCTTCAAAGCAATAACAAGGCATCTGAATGCCGCTATTGAAACGGAGGAAACTGATGATTACCAAGAAACTGGCAAAGGTCTTCCAATCCAGACGCCGATTTTTGATGGGCACCGGCGCTGCTGCGGCTGCAACGGTCGCGGCCCCGGCGGTCGTCAAGGCCCAAGGTCCTGTCAGCATGCGCTGGCAGAGCACGTGGCCGTCTAAAGACATCTTCCACGAATATGCGCTCGACTTCGCCAAGAAGGTCAATGACATGACCGGTGGCGACCTCAAGATCGAGGTGCTGCCGGCTGGCGCGGTTGTGCCGGCGTTCGGTTTGCTCGACGCCGTCTCCAAAGGCACGCTCGATGGTGGCCATGGCGTGCTTGTTTATCACTATGGCAAGCAGTCGGCGTTGGCGCTGTGGGGCTCTGGCCCGGGTTATGCGATGGACGCCAACATGCTGTTGGCCTGGCATAAGTACGGCGGTGGCAAGGAACTGCTCGAAAAACTTTACAACTCAATCGGCGCCAACGTTGTGTCGTTCCCCTACGGACCGATGCCGACACAGCCTCTCGGCTGGTTCAAGAAGCCGTTGACGAAGATCGAGGACTTCAAGGGCCTCAAGTTCCGGACCGTTGGTATCTCGATCGACCTGTTCACGGGACTGGGCGCTGCCGTCAACGCGCTGCCGGGCGGCGAGATCGTCTCTGCGATGGATCGCGGTCTCCTCGATGCGGCCGAATTTAATAACGCCAGCTCCGATCGGGTGCTCGGCTTCCCGGACGTGTCGAAGGTCTGCATGCTGCAAAGCTATCATCAGAATGCTGAGCAGTTCGAAATCATGTTCAATAAGACCAAGTTCGATGCGCTGCCGACGAGCATGAAGTCTATCATCGAAAGCGCCGTCGATGCCGCATCGGCGGAGATGTCCTGGAAGGCGATCGACCGCTATTCCAAGGACTATGAGACCATGCGCACGCAGGATAAGGTCGCGTTCTACAAGACGCCTGATGCGATCCTGAAGCGCCAGCTCGAACTCTACGACGAGGTCGCCCAGAAGAAGTCGGCCGAAAACCCGCTCTTCAAGGAGATTGTGGACAGCCAGATCGCTTTCGCGCGCCGCGCTACGCAGTGGGAGCAGGATACGGTGGTCGGACGTCGTATGGCCTATGACCACTACTTCGGTCCGCAGGGCGTGGCCAAGAAGGGCTGACGGCTGTTGTTTTGACATGATGGTCGGGGCATCGACGGGGGACAACCCTCGATGCCCCGACTCATGCCTGCCGGTCGCCTTTTGGCGCCGTCCGGTTGCTCGGCCAGAAGAGGTTCATCCTGGATGACAGTGGAAAAGTTTCTGCACACGATCGACGGGATCAGTACGTGGGTTGGCAAGGCTGCCGCGTGGCTGATCTTTCTATTGATGGTTGTCGTGTGCGTCGAGGTGTTCAAGCGCTATGCGATGAATGCTCCAACCGCGTGGATCTTCGACGCCAGCAACATGCTGTACGGTACGGCATTCATGCTCTGCGGCGCCTATACGCTGGCGCAGAACGCACACGTGCGCGGCGATTTTCTTTACAGCTCAATGCGACCGCGCATGCGGGCCGCTATCGATCTCGTGCTGTATTTTCTGTTTTTCCTGCCAGGCATTCTGGCCCTGGTTTATGCCGGCATTTCATTCGCGGAAGATTCCTGGCGTATCAATGAACTGACGACGGTTGGTTCGGGGCCGCCTGTCTATCCCTTCAAGACCATCATTCCGATTGCTGGCGCACTCGTCCTGCTGCAAGGCGTAGCGGAAGTCGTGCGCAGCATTGTGTGTCTCAAGACGGGTGAGTGGCCGAGCAGGCTACGTGACGTCAACGAGATCGACGTCGTCGAGGAGCAACTCCAGAACAGCGAACTCGTCGATGAGGAAAGCCGGCGTCGAGCCATCGAGAAGGTCAAGGAAATTGAAGAATCCGCCCGTCAGCGCGGCATGGGTGAGGGCAATCCGCTATGAGTGATCCTGCACTCGGAATGCTGATGCTCAGCCTGCTCGTTGCCGCGATCATGATGGGCTTCCCGACTGCCTTCACCTTGATGGGCCTCGGCATCATCTTTGGCTTCATGGCTTACTACAAGTCGGGCCAGCTGTTTGCCGACAATCTGGTGTTCGACCTCATGGTGCAGCGCACGTTCGGCGCCATGACCAACGACGTTCTTATCTCGATCCCGCTGTTCGTTCTCATGGGATATGTGATGGAGCGCGGCGCGCTGGTGGATCGGATGTTCTATTCGATCCAGCTTGCGTTCCGGAACGTGCCTGCCTCCCTGGCTGTTGCAACGCTGATCGTCTGTACGTTCTGGGGTATCGCTTCGGGGTTGGTCGGCGCCGTCGTGGTGCTGATGGGCGTTATTGCGATGAACCCGATGCTGCGTGCGGGCTATGACACGCGCCTGGCGGCAGGCGTGATTACAGCCGGCGGCACGTTGGGCATTCTCATCCCGCCGTCGGTCATGATCATCGTCTACGCGGCCGTTGCCGGACAATCGATCGTGAAGCTCTACGCAGCCGCGATGTTCCCGGGCTTCTTCCTGTCGTTCCTGTATCTCGTCTATATCATCGGCTGGGCGAAGCTGAATCCGAAGATCGCGCCGACACCGCCGCCCGAGATGACACGTGTGCCGGTGCCGGAATGGCTTTCGTCCTTTCAGTCTGCCTATCCGGGTAGTCTTCCGGGAGCTCTGGCGCGGGGCATCCTATCGCCGAGCCGGGCCATCTCCACGTCCTCGGGTTTTCTGACACGCGGGTTGCTGCTGAAGAATCTCTTTTATTCCCTCGTTCCGTTTATGCTCGTCGCGGGTACGTTAGGGCTGCTGTGGTGGTACGTTGTCATCCATCAGCAAACCTCCGCCGCAGTGGAAGTGCCGCCGGAACTCGTACCCCTCGGAGGTACGCCCTTACCGGAAGCGCCGGAAGCCTCTGGTCCGTCGACGAATTTCCTGATCGGCTTCTGGCTGACAACGGCCGTCATGGCCGTCGTAATGGTCCGTTACTACCTGCGCATGGACGCCGCGCGTCTTGAAGTCATCAAGATGCTCACGACGTCGATTATGCCGCTGGCGACGCTGACTGTGGTCGTTCTAGCCGTAATCCTGTTTGGCATCACGACGGCGACGGAGTCGGCGGCGGTCGGCGCAGCGGGCGCGTTCCTGCTTGCGCTTCAGGCGAGAACTCTGAACTGGAAGCGGACCAAAGAGGCCGTGTTCCTCACGGCCAAGACCACATCGATGGTGTGCTGGCTGTTCGTCGGTTCCGCTCTGTTCTCGGGCGTTTTTGCCATCCTCGGCGGTCAAGCGTTGGTCGAGGGCTGGGTGCTATCGATGAACCTGTCGCCCATCCAGTTCATGATCCTGTCGCAGGCGATCATCTTCCTGCTCGGCTGGCCGTTGGAATGGACGGAGATCATTGTCATCTTCGTGCCGATCTTCCTGCCGCTCCTCGATCATTTCAGCATCGACCCGCTGTTGTGGGGTGTGCTGGTGTTCGTGAACCTCCAGGCCGCCTTCCTGTCACCGCCGGTGGCAATGTCCGCGTTCTACCTGAAGGGCGTGGCGCCGAAGCACGTCACACTCAATCAGATCTTTGCGGGCATGATGCCCTACATGGTCATCGTCATCATCTGCATGGTGTTCATGTACCTATGGCCGGAGCTGACGCTGTGGCTGCCACGCGTGCTGTACGGCGGCGGGTGACGTATCCGTGATTGGCGCCTTGGAAGGAGGAAACGTCCTGTCGCCATGAAATAGAGGCGTTCGGACGTTTCCTCCTTCTATCTGTTTTGGCGGCAGTCGAACTCCCGCGCACAGTGTGCCATCGCGCTGGTATGGCAGCCCGAGCCTATGGGATGAAGGCGCGATCACTGCCTCCAATTAAATCCTGGAGATTGGAGGGATCGCATGCCAAAAGGCATCGTCGCTGAACACCGCGCGACAAGGATCGGAGACGAGCATGAAGACCTATACAATCGCCGCTATTCCAGGTGACGGCATCGGCACGGAAGTCATTCAAGCCGGCATCGAAGTGCTCGGCGCCGTTGCGGAGCGGGATGAGGGCTTCAAGCTCAAATTTGATCACTTCGACTGGGGTGGCGAGTACTACAAGAAACACGGTCGCATGATGCCCGCTGATGGCCGCGATCTCATCAAAAAGCATGATGCGATCCTGTTCGGCTCTGCCGGCCATCCGGAAATTCCCGATCACATCACGTTGTGGGGCCTGCGTCTGGCCATCTGCCAGCCATTCGATCAGTACGCCAATGTGCGGCCGACCCGCGTATTGCCGGGCATCGTATCGCCGCTGCGCGCGGTGAAGGACAAGGAACTCGACTGGGTGATTGTGCGCGAGAACTCCGAGGGCGAATACGCTGGCGTCGGTGGCCGTGTGCATCAGGGATCACCGTTGGAGGCCGCAACCGACGTTGCCATGTTCACGCGCGCGGGCGTCGAGCGCATCATGCGGTTTGCGTTCCGTCTCGCACAGTCGCGGCCGCGCAAACTGCTGACCGTTGTCACCAAGTCGAATGCGCAACGTCACGCCATGGTGATGTGGGACGAAATCGCGACCGAGGTTGCGCAAGAATTCCCCGACGTCACCTGGGATAAGATGCTTGTCGATGCCATGACGATGCGCATGGTGATGAAGCCGCAGTCCATCGACACCATTGTAGCGACCAACCTGCACGCGGACATCCTGTCGGATCTGGCGGCCGCGCTGGCTGGCTCACTCGGGATCGCGCCCACCGCCAATATCAATCCGGAACGGCAATTCCCCTCGATGTTCGAGCCGATTCACGGCTCCGCTTTCGACATCATGGGCAAGGGCATAGCCAACCCGATTGGCACATTCTGGTCGGCAGTCATGCTGCTGGAGCATCTCGAAGAGCAAGCTGCAGCCACGCGGCTCATGTCGGCGATTGAACGGGTCACGGCGGATGCCCGTTTTCACACGCCCGATCTTGGCGGCAACGCCCGGACGTCGGAGGTCACCGCAGCAGTGATTGACGCCATTCACGGCTCCAACGCTTAAGAGGTCGATCGTAGCGCTGGAGGTCTTCGGCAGGTTGCAGGCGTGCTTCCGCAGTCCGGAGGGGACGGACACCATAGCATTGCATCAAAGAGTAGACGTTGCCGTCCCGGCCCTAAGGGCCACAAGCGGTCGTCGCAGTCTTATTGATTATAGCTTTAGCCCAAAAGCGATTGATCGAAGAAAGGCCTGCTTGCCATAAGTCCGGGAGAGGACGCATCGACGTCTCTTGGCTTCCGAAATGCCTCACCCACCCCGATCAAATTTGGCAGCGTTGCGTCAATGTCGACCATCGACCGCTGTAGACCCGCCAGGTCAGTCGTCCGCAACTGTTCGGTCGCGCGCCCGATCGCCGCTGCGACCACGACCGGTGTGAGCGGCGACAGGCCCGCTTCGATGAGCCGCTCGGCGATATCGCCCGCCGTTCGCCCGGCCATGTAGAAAATTGTCGTCGCTGACCGGTCGGCTATAGCACGCCAGTCGACGTCTTCGGGCAATCCGCCCGCCTTCGAATGACCCGTCACGAAGCGAACCGATTTGGCATGATCGCGGTGGGTCAGCGAGATACCCAACGCCGCAGCCATGGCGAGTCCCGCCGTGATGCCAGGCACGACATCGTATCCGATCCCGGCTGCCTCCAGCACAGCGATCTCTTCGCCGGCGCGTCCGAAAATCATGGGGTCCCCCGACTTGAGCCGCACGACGCGCCGGCCGGCACGCGCCAGTTTCACCATCGTTTCATTGATCTCGTGCTGCTTGCAGCTCGATCGACCGGCGCGCTTGCCGACGAGGATCCGCTTGGCTTCGCGACGCGCCAGTTCCAGCACCTCGTCCGAAACGAGATCGTCGAACAGGATCACGTCGGCCGCCTGTAAGGCGCGCACGGCCTTCAGCGTCAGGAGCTCCGCGTCTCCGGGACCGGCGCCGACAAAGGTGACATGACCTTGCCGGTCTTCGTCCGCCGTCGCCAGCATATGCCTGCCGAGATCATCTGCCGCCGCGCTGTCCGGTGCATGCCGGAAAGCACGGTCGACCAGCCTTTCCCAAAAAGCGCGACGGCTGGCGCCGGGCGTCAGACGCTCGGCGACACTGTCACGCAGGTTGCGGGCCAAGGCTGCCCAGTCAGCGAGAAAGGGAGGCAGGAGAGTCTCGATGCGTCGGCGTACGGCCTGCGCCAAGATGGGCGCCGCGCCCGAGGTCGAGATCCCAACCATCAGAGGCGAACGATTGACGATCGAGCCGAACTGGAAATGGCAGTAAGCCGGCTTGTCGATGACATTGCAGGCGGCACCTGCTTTACGCGCAGCGGCTTCGAAGGCGGCGGCTTCCTCGTCGTTGTCGGCGGCAGCCAGTGCAACTGCCGCGCCTTTCAGGCACGCAGCATCCCATGCACGCGCGTGAAGCGTAATGGCCTGCTCTCGCTTGAGGATTTTGGTGAATTCTGCGGAGATGTCCTCCTGTCGTGCATAGACGTGGACATCGGCGCCGGCCGCCGCGAGAAGCTCGGCTTTCCATGCGGCCGCGTCGCTCCCGCCCGCCACGACGGCCCGCTTTCCGGTCAGAGGCAAGAAGACCGGCAGAACGCTCAGTGGCTTGATGCGCGCCGGCGCGACGTCACTCGGCTGCGCGGATATGAGCTGCATCGATTATGGTCCTTATCTCAGAGCGGCAGGAGCCGCAGTTGGTGCCTGCTCGCAATCGGGCGCCGATTTGCTCGACGGTTGAACAGCCCGCGGCAATGGCCGCCCCAAGCTGGTTCACACCGACATTGAAGCAGGAGCACACGATCCGCCCCGCCGTCGGCATTGGGACGGGAGAGCGGCCGGATAACAGCGCCTTGCGATCGGCCATTGAAAGGGGGTGACGCGAGCCGATGAGCGATATCAACCAATCGCGCGCCGGCAACTGCCCAGGCGGCGCAACGAGCAGAGCTTCGGCCATTGCGCCATTCTCATCGACAACCGCCGCGCGGTAGTTCAAGCCGCGCCGGTCCGTATATTCCAGCAGCTGATCGCGCCGAAAACCATCGAGAAGCCCCCGCGCCAGAAGAATGCCATCCTCGGGGTCTTCGGTGCCGCAGAGTTCGTAGACCCACCCGCCATCAACGGTGCGCCTGCTCCAATGCACGAAGCCGGTCGGCCTCAGATCCCGCCGGGTCAGGAGAGAGCCGGTCCAGGCGACTGCCTCGCGTGTGATCCGTACCGGTACATGCTTCAATTCCGGTTGCCCGGAATACGGATCGGTTATCGGCGTACAGAGCGAACCCGCGCCGGCGATTGCAGCGAAGTCTCCGCTCCAGTGCATCGGCAGAAATACCTGGCCGGGGCGCTGCTGCTCGGTGAGACGAACTTTCGCCCGAGCAAAACCGTAGCGGCTTGAGAGATGCACCAGGTCACCGTCGACGAGTTCAGAAGCAGCAGCATCGGCGGGATTAATGTCGACGGCAGGTTCTGGCGCGTTGGACATCAGGCGCGGCACGCGACCGGTGCGCGTCATCGTATGCCATTGGTCGCGCAGGCGGCCGGTCGTGAGAGCGATGGGGAAACTGGCGTCGATGACGAGCGCGGTGCTCTCCTGCCGTACCGGCACGAAACGGGCCCGGCCGTCCGGCGTCGGAAATCGGCCGTCGCCAAAGAGCCGATCCAGCTCTACGGCCGGTTTTTGCGTCGGCCAATGGCGAGGGGCAAAACTTTCGTAAGCCTCACGATCGATGCAGGCGAGGCCGCCGATATCGAATGTGCGTTTCCCTTCGTTCTCGAACGCTGAAAGTCCGGCATGCTCGCGGAAGATCGCCGCCGGGCTCTCGAAGGCGAAGGCTTCGGCAAACCCCATGCGTCGCGCCACATCGCAAATGATTTGCCAGTCCGGCCGCGCTTCGCCGGGTAGCGGCATGAAGGACCTTTGACGGGACAGGCGCCGTTCCGAGTTGGTCACCATGCCGTCCTTTTCGCCCCAGGCTGCCGCCGGAAGCAGAACGTCGGCGTAACGTGTGGTGTCGGTTCGGGTGACGTCCGTGACGACGACGAAATCGCAGGACTTCAAGGCTGCACGGACGCGCCGCGCGTCGGGCATGCTCACGGCCGGATTGGTGCCCATGATCCAGAGTGCCTTGATGCGTCCATCGCCAGCGGCCTCGAACATATCGACGGCCTTCAAACCTCCACGTTGAGCGATATTTTGTGATTGCCAGTATCGTGCGACCCGGTCCACGTCAGCCGGCGTGTCGAAAGTCATGTGCGCCGCGAGCTGATTGGCGAGCCCTCCGACCTCGCGGCCACCCATCGCATTCGGCTGTCCGGTTACCGAGAACGGACCCATGCCCGGCTTTCCGATCCGCCCGGTCGCCAGATGGCAGTTGATGATGGCGTTCACCTTGTCCGTGCCGTGCGCCGACTGGTTGACGCCCTGGCTGTAGACCGTCACCGTCCTTTCGGTGGCAGCGAAGAACTCGAAGAAAAGCCTGACATCGGCAGGCCTCAGGGCGCATCCTTTGGCCACCCGTTCGATAGATGGCGCATCGGCGACCGCGACAGAGAATGCATCATAGAACCCCGACGTGTTCGCGGCGATGTACGTTTCATCGATCGCACGCGACCGCCTGAGATGCGCAAGCAGTCCGTTGAACAGGAGCACGTCCGTACCCGGATCAAGCGGGAGATGCAGATCGCATTCCTCGGCGGTCGCAGTACGGCGCGGATCGATGACTACGATCTTGGTGCCGCGCGTCTTGCGCGCTGCAAGAAGCCGCTGATAGAGGATGGGATGGCACCAGGCCGTATTGGAGCCCGTCAGCACGACGAGGTCAGCCTGGTCGAAATCCTCATACGTGCCCGGGACGATGTCTTCGCCGAAGGCGCGCCGATGACCGGTCACGGACGAGGCCATGCAGAGACGCGAGTTTGTATCGATGTTGGCCGAGCCGATGAAGCCTTTCATCAGCTTGTTGGCGACGTAGTAATCCTCGGTGAGCAATTGCCCTGAAACGTAGAAGCCGATCGAGTTGGGGCCGTGCTCGGCGATGGTCTCGGAGAACTTGCGGGCGACGAGATCAAGAGCCGTGTCCCACGCGGCGCGTTTGCCGGCGATCTCCGGATGAAGCAGCCGGCCTTCGAGGCTCATCGTTTCCCCGAGCGCGGAGCCCTTGGAGCAGAGCTTGCCGAAATTTGCAGGATGATTGGCATCGCCACGGACGGAAACCGTGTTGTCGGCGGCGACTTTGGCCAGCACCCCACAGCCCACACCGCAATAGGGGCAGGTTGTCCTGACTTCGGCTGACACCTCGGTCGTCATCGCGCTTATTCCGCCGCGGCGAGTTGCTCGCCGAGCGCAATCGAGATCCGCCCGTTCACGACCCTGACAGGAATGGTCTTCACCGTACCCTTGTCGGCGCCCTGAGCCTCGCCGGTTTCCAGAGAGATCACCCAGTTGTGCAGCGGACAGGTGACGGCTGCGCCGTGCACGATACCCTGGCTGAGCGGCCCGCCTCTGTGCGGGCAACGGTCCTCCATGGCGAAGATCCGGTCGTCTGCCGTGCGGAAGACACCGATCATGCCTTGCGGAGTATTCACGCAACGGGCCCCGCGCCGCGGGATCTCGTCGATCGTACCAATCGTGAACCAGCTCATCGCGTTACTCCGCCGCCTGGAATCCGGCCGTAGCAAGTGACCGGAATTCGTGCTTGTCCTTGCCGGAGACCCGCTCCGACCACGGATCGACCTGCGCGAATTTCTGGCTGAAGACGAAACGATCAAAAAAGGCCTTTCGCCTCTCGACGTCGTCCATCACCTGCCGCCTGATCTCCTCAATGCCGATGCGTTTCGCCCATTTGTAGATGCGCTCGAGATAGCGGGCCTGCTCGCGGTACATCTGGACGAGCGCGACGATCACATCGAGTGCCTCGCTCTCCGTTTTGACGAGACCGAGAATCTCGGTGCCCTTGATATCGAGCCCGGCCGCACCCGCGAAATGGATCTCGAAGCCGGACTCCACGCACACGACGCCGACATCCTTGCAGGTCGCCTCTGCACAGTTCCGGGGGCAGCCGGAGACGGCCATCTTGACCTTGGCCGGTGTCCAGGAGCCCCACATGAACTTCTCGATGCGGATGCCGAGGCCGGTCGAATCCTGCGTACCGAAGCGGCACCAGTCGGAGCCGACGCAGGTTTTCACCGTGCGCAGCCCCTTCGCGTAGGCATGACCGGAAACGAAGCCTGCCTCGCCGAGATCGGCCCAAACTGCCGGCAGGTCCTCCTTCTTGATACCCAGCATGTCGATGCGCTGGCCGCCGGTCACCTTGACCGTCGGAATGGCGAACTTGTCGACCACGTCGGCAATGGCGCGCAGCTCCTTCGATGACGTAACGCCGCCCCACATGCGCGGAACGACGGAATAGGTACCATCCTTCTGAATATTGGCGTGGACGCGTTCGTTGATGAAACGCGACTGGTAATCGTCGGCATACTCAACCGGCCAGTCAGCGACGAGATAGTAATTCAACGCCGGTCTACACTTGGCACAGCCGCAGGACGTCTTCCATTCGAGCTCCTGCATGACGGAGGGAATTGTCTTCAGCCGCTTGGTCTTGATGAGGCGGCGCACGTCGTCGTGACCAAGCGTCGTGCACGAGCACATCGGCTGGACCGCTGCCGGATTGTAATTGTTGCCGAGGGTGAGCTTCAGGAGCTGTTCAACGAGCCCCGTGCAGGAGCCACACGAGGCCGATGCCTTCGTGTGCGCGCGCACGTCGTCGAGGCCAGTAAGACCCTTGCCGACGATCGTGCTGACGATAGTTCCCTTGCAGACGCCGTTGCAGCCGCAGATCTCTGCATCATCCGCCAGTGCCGCAACGGCCGCCAAAGGGTCCGCAGAAGTGCCTCCCTGAAACGCTTGGCCGAAGATCAGGGTATCCCGCATTTCGGAGACATCGGTTTTCTTCTTCTTCAGGTCGTTGAACCAGGCTCCGTCGCCGGTGTCGCCGAACAGAACGGCACCGATAACCCTGTCGTCCTTCAGTACGACACGCTTGTAAATGCCGGCGGAAGCATCGCGCAGGATGATTTCCTCGCGGTCGTCTCCATCCGCGAAGTCGCCGAGCGAATAGACATCGATGTCCGTCACCTTCAGCTTGGTCGGCGTGTCGGAGTGGACAAAATGTTTGTCCTCGCCGTCCGCCAGCTTCGCCGCCGCCACCCGCGCCATTTCGTAAAGTGGCGCGACAAGACCGTAGACGTGGCCGCCGACCTCCGCGCACTCGCCCAGAGCGAGGATATCCGGATCGGATGTCTGCATGCGATCGTCGGTGACGATGCCACGATTGACCTCAAGCCCTGCGTCCCTGGCAAGGCCGATGTTGGGCCGGATTCCGACGGCTATGACCACGAGCGTTGCCGGTATTACGGTGCCGTTGTCGAGCTCGACGCCTTCGACCTTGCCGTTGCCGACAATCGCCTTCGTGCTGGCCTTGGTCATCACCTTGATGCCGCGCGCCTCGATTGCCTTCTGCAGCAGATAGCCAGCGGCAACGTCGAGCTGGCGCTCCATTAGCGTCGGCATGACGTGCAGCACCGTGACGTCCATGCCGCGTTCTTTGAGACCGGCTGCAGCTTCGAGGCCAAGAAGGCCGCCGCCGATGACGACCGCCTTCGCGCGCGACTGCGCGGCGAGCAACATGGCGTTGACATCATCGAGATCGCGGTAGGTCAGCACACCGGACAGATCAGTGCCCGGTACCGGAATGATGAATGGCATTGAACCGGTCGCAATGACCAGCTTGTCGTAGCTCTCGGTGACGCCCTGATCGGACGTGACCGTCTTCGCGTCGCGGTCGATGGCGACGACCTTGTGGCCCTTGTAGAGCGTGATGCCGTTCCGGACGTACCAGCCGTCGCCGTGGATGATGATCTCTTCGAATTGCTTTTCACCTGAGAGAACCGGCGACAGCAGAATGCGATCGTAATTCACGCGCGGCTCGGCATTAAAGGTGGTGATGTGGTAGCGTCCCGGTGCGGCTTCGAGCAGATGCTCCAGCATCCGCCCTGGCGCCATGCCGTTGCCGATGACAACAAGCTTCTCTGTCATGTGCGGGTGTCCTTTGCTGCTCACTCGGCCGCGGGAGCGAGCGACGGTGCCGGATCGGCCGCCTGACGCTCCATCTTCCGAATGGCGAGATGCATCCAGGCAAAGCTGATGACTATGATGACGAAGAGCAGCATGAAGCAGCTCGACCATATGCCGGTCAGGTCATTGAGCGCGCCAAAGACGATCGGCAAAATGAAGCCGCCGAGCCCTCCAATCATGCCGACGAGACCGCCGACCGTGCCGACGTTCTGCGGATAGTAAACCGGGATGTGCTTGTAGACGGCCGCCTTGCCGAGGCTCATGAAGAAGCCGAGCACAAAAGTGATCACAATGAAGGCGGTCGGACCAATCTCGAAATGGAACGTGATCGGACCTTCGATGCCACGGACAGCATAATCGGCTGACGGCACCGACAGCACCGCGCAGCACACGGCCGAGACCGCGAACGTCCAATAGAGCACCGTACGCGCACCGATCCTGTCGGACAACACGCCGCCATAGGCACGGAAAATCGAGGCAGGGATCGAGTAAGCGGCGCCAATGATCCCGGCTGTCGCAATATCGAAGCCGTAGACCCCGATCAGGTAACGCGGGAGCCAAAGGGCGAGCGCCACAAACGCGCCGAACGCGAAGAAGTAATAAATTGCAAACCGCCAGACGCGGACATCCTTGAGCGGATCGAACTCGGCGAGGAAGCTACGCGGCGGCGCCGCACCTGTGATGCGGCGCTCGCGCACCACGGGCTCGTCCTCGGTCGTGAACCAGAACACCACGGCTGTGACTGCCAGAACGGCCGCCCAGATCAGCGCTACACTCTGCCAACCCCAGGCAATCAGAGCGAACGGCGCGAGGAATTTTGTCACCGCGGCGCCTACGTTACCGATGCCGAAAATGCCCAGTGCTGTGCCCTGCCTTGCGGCGGGAAAGAAGCGCGAGACATAGGCGACGCCAACCGCGAACGAGCCGCCTGCCACACCGACGCCGAGGGCTGCAATCAGCATTTGCGTATAGGTCGTCGCGAAAACGAGCAGAAAAGTCGCGACGGCGGCCGCCAGCATCGTCGCCGTATAGACGAGCCG
>JAEYYQ010000480.1 GCA_023428365.1 Pseudomonadota bacterium
CCTGTGATGCAGTGGCCTTGTGTTCCCGAGGACGAAACCGCCGCACGCGTTCCGACATTGCGACGCAGAATAATGTTCGCAGCGCGATAGGAGGGCGGATCGGCCCGTCAGCGTGGCCGCGAAGCCATGCCCAACGCGCAATCCGCACGCGTGTCATAGATTGGGCTCAATGTGGGCATCCTTCTGGCGCACATTGACCGGGCCCGAATTTCGCGCAAAGTGCTCATATGACGGACGCTCGCACAGTGATTCTTCTCGCCGCAACCGGCCTAGCTTTGGCTGGATGCGGCTCCAGCGCCTTGACGACGGCTTCGCTGACAGGTGGAGGCGAGCCGACCGCAGCGGCAGGTTCGACGGCCGGAGCAACGGCGACGTTGCCGCCTTCGCCACCGCCGAGCGATCCCACGTCGCGCGCCGTACAGGTTGGCGCCACGTCTGCGCGCGCGTCGCGGTGCGGCTTTTACTTCGACCCTGCAAAGCTGAGAGGGAATTTCCTCGCTGCCGAGGCCGCACAAGGCGCAGGTCCGGATCAGCTTCAGAAAATCGAACGCGAGTACGACCACATTCGCGGCGCCGTGCTGAAGGCGACGACGGCCGAGGCTGATTACTGCAACAAATCCAAAGCGAATGAGATCAAGACGGATCTCAACCGGCACCTCGCGGGTGACTTCACGCCGACGCCGAAGAAGCAAGAGGCACAAAGCGGCGGCCTGTTCTCCGGCTTGGTAGACAACACCGAACAGAAGCCCTGGCAGGCCGATAAATTGTGGGATGAGATGCAACGGCGCGATAACAGCCGCTAGTCGCACCGAACGCCGCCAGTAACGCAACGTCCGTATGGCTCAGCAGCTGCTTTGGATCGAGATGGTGTTGCGCCTGATCGCGGGCGTCATCCTCTTGATACTGCCACTGGTTGCTGCGCGTGTGCTCGGCCTTCCATTGCCGCAAGCTACGTTGTGGCCACGGCTGATCGGCGGTCTGATGATCGGCATGGCTGGCGCCGTCTTTCTTGAAGGCAGTGCGATGAGCAGTCGAGGCCTCGGTCTCGGCGGGCTTGTCATCATCAATCTCGCGACCGCAGCGACCCTTGCGGCGCTCCTGGTCCTCGAACGAGCCAGCCAGACAAAGCGGGGGCGCATCTTTCTCTGGTCTCTGGTCGTCAGCCTCGTCGGGTTCAGCCTGCTGGAACTGCCATTCGTTTAGAACTGAGCAGCAGCACTCTACCGCCCCGCACGGCAAGGCCGCGCGGTTGTCTTGCACACCCACTGGCTCCCGGATTGCGCGCAATCCATGGATTTTCCGACAGCCAGGTTGTAGCGTCCCCACGGCGCACCGTATTCCCAGGCCGTGAAGGACGCCCAGGATCGCATCGCGGCCTGTTCTGCGCCCTTGCGGCTCCCCATCGTTCCTTCGCCATAATGCTCGTGCTCGGTCATACATATTTTGCCGCCGATACGGGCCTGATTATGAAGCCCGTCCAAGCCCGTGACCTGGGCGAACGCAGGCGTGGACAACAGCACGGCAGCCGGGACCATCGCCGCCATGAAAAGACGTATCATCAACCTTCCTCCGGAAACTCACGGTGCAGATGATATCATTGCACAACCTTTGATGGCATTTGCGCGTGACATTCGCGCATGGATAACGCAAGCGATCTGCGCCAAGTCCGGTGCGGATTACAGCACCCGAAGGTAGTATCCTCCTCACGGACACTGCGCCTCGTGATCAGCACGTGAATTGAAGGACATCTCCCTATGCGAGCCGCTTTGCGGACAATCGTCTTAGCCCTGCCAATTGTGGCCATGGCTGCCGGTTTGACCTCAACCCGATCGCAAGCCCAGACCTGCAATCAGGCGTCGATCGCCGCCCTGATCGACTCGACCAGCGCGCAGCTTCGGAAACTCAATGCCAGCCACCAACCTCAGCTGCAGGCCAAGAGCCGACGACTTGCCGAGAAAAACGGTTGGTCGGATGCCGAGATGAACAGCAAGGTCGCCGAACTGCTTCAGGATGCCGAGACGAACGCGCTCGACGAACAGGTCGCCAACTTGTTGGGTGATCTGGATGTGCTGGGCGAGGATGTCGAACGCGACCCGCAATCCTGCACGTCCCGTCTTGCCAAGCTCAAAACGGTCTCTTCACAGCTCATAGAATTGACCAGCGCAAAAGCTGCTCACGTCTCGGCTCATCTCGACGCCGCATTGGCAGAAGGTTCCGCCCAGACTGCTGCACGCCCGCCAGAACCGAAGTCCAAGATTGAACCGAAATCGGCACCACCGCCCGCGACCAGGGCTCCTGAGCAACCCGCACGATCGGCGCCTGCAGCCAATCCTTCGGCGCAAACGGCACCTCGCGGAGAGTCGAAGTCTTGGGAAACCGATACCGTACAACACGCCCAACCCGGCGATGTCGCGAACCTCAGTCCGCCTCCACCCGTCTTGCGCGATCTGCCGCCGCGTCTACCGCAATCAGCCGAATTCGAATACTCGGTCGAGGAAATCCGATTGGCCGGGCGCGGGTTCTTCGGATCGATCTCCGCAAGCCTCGCCAGTGTGATCGAATACGCCTTCCAGAACTACGGACGACCCAACGGATACATTCTCGGCACCGAAGGCGGCGGCGCATTCCTGGCCGGTCTCAGGTATGGAAAAGGATCGCTGGTGTCCAAGGCCACGGGCGAACAGCCGGTGTACTGGCAAGGCCCATCATTCGGCTACGACCTTGGCGTCGAGGGATCGCGCGTGATGTTCCTGGTCTATAACCTGAATGAGCCCGGCGAGCTGTTCGCGCGGTTCGGGGGCGTCGACGGCTCGGCCTATCTCGTGGGCGGCGTCGGGATCACATTTCTGAAAAAAGGGCGCGTGGTCCTGGCCCCAATCCGGACGGGTCTCGGACTAAGGGTCGGCGCCAACGTCGGCTATCTCAAGTTTACGCCCAAACCGAGCCTCAACCCGTTCTGACGCGTCGCTCACGCGCAAATGCAAAACGACCCGGAAAGCACTGCGGCTGACCGGGTCGGCAATACTGAAATTTTGAGAACGTCCGCTTAGCGGCGACGCGGCAGCGGCTTGCAGGCCCGCGCCTCGACCTTGCAAGACCACGTTGACGTCGTCGACTTCGAGCAGTCCATTTTCTTGCTCGCCGCCAGCTTATAGCTGCCCCATGGAGTGCCGTACTCCCAGGTCGTGAAACCGACCCAATCCTTGATCGCAGCGGCCTCAGCGGCCTTGCGCGAGTCCATATTCGATGAGCTCGAACCGTTGTGATAGTGGCTGACCATGCAGATGCGGTTGCCTTCACGCCGCTGCTCATGGAGAGCGTCGAGACCGGTTTCCTGGGCCGATGCCGCAGGTACCCCCACGAAAGCAGACAGGCTCAACAAGCCCAGGATCAGTGCATTCCTCATTCCAACCCCCAACGGAGAATCACGTTGCCACGTTGGAAATATCTGACGTCCGATCTGTTTAGAAATTGAAAATATCGTCGCGCAGCATGGAAGAAACACACGAGTTGCACGGAAAACACAGACGATATCGCACCATCCGTCCAGAAATCGATACGCGCAGTCATCAGCCCTTTGGGGCTTGTGCTTTCAAATGCGCAATACAGGTCGTTCGAATTTCTTCAAGCTCACGCAGAGTACGGTCGAGATCCATGCGTTTTCTTTGCAAATCGGCGCATGCGGTCTCAACCTTCTCCAAAAGCAGCTTGGTTTGCGCAATCTGCGCCGGATCGGCATCATAAAGCCGGAGATAGTCCGCGATATCCTCCAGCGAGAAGCCGAGATTCTTGCCGCGCAAGATAATCATCAGCCGGGCCCGGTCTTTGCGCGAATACACGCGCGCCTTGCCGACACGCTGCGGCCGCAGCAATCCTTTGGCTTCATAGAAGCGGATGGCACGCATCGTGACGCCGCAACTCGCTGCCAGATCCCCGATCAAAAGCTGCTGGTCGAGATCCGCGTTCGGCGTTGCCTCCAATGCGGGTCTGTTCTGAACGCGACGCGATGTCATGCTCCCGCCTGACGCGATCCTTCTTCCTCTTTCAGCTCTTTCTTCGACAGCTTCCCAATCATCGTCTTTGGAAGACTATCGCGAAATTCGATCTGCGACGGCATCTCGATCCGCGACAGCTTCGGCTCCAGATGCTTGAGAATATCTTTCGCCGTTGCCGACATTCCTTCCTTCAGCTTGATAAATGCCTTCGGCGCTTCGCCGCGATGCTTGTCCTTGATGCCGATCACAGTGACTTCCGCAACGGCCGGATGTTCGTAAATTGCTTCCTCGATACGTCGCGGGTAGACATTATAGCCCGAGCAGATGATGAGGTCTTTGATGCGGTCGACGATGAACAGGACGCCCTCCTCGTCCATCACGGCCACATCGCCGGTTCTGAGAAACTCGCCAATGAACTGATTGGCGGTTTCGTCTGGCTTGTTCCAGTATCCCTTCATCACCTGGGGACCGCTCACGCACAATTCGCCGCGCTCGCCGAGCGGTACTTCCTGAGTTGGATTTGCCAGATCCCGCAGCGATACGATCGTGGCCGGCAATGGCAGGCCAATCGATCCGGCGCGCGTCGGCCCCTCGAGCGGGTTGGCCGTAACGACCGGCGACGTCTCTGACAATCCATAGCCTTCCACCAGACTGCAGCCGGACAACTCCTCGAAGCGCTGCTTGATCTCGACCGGGAGTGGTGCACCGCCCGACAGGCAGAACTTCAGCGACGACAGATCGTAGTTGCCGAGGTTGGGATGGTTCATGATGGCGTTGAACAAGGTCGGCACGCCCGGCATCACGGTCGGACGGCTGCCGTGGATCAGTTTCATCGTGTCATCGAGAACGAACCGCGGCATCAGGATGATTTCGCAAGCCATGGCGACGCCAAAGTTCATGACCACGGTCATGGCGAACACGTGAAAGAACGGCAGAACGCCCAGCACGCGTTCCTCGGCCTTCTTGAGGTTTGGCGCCCAAGCCATCAGCTGCTGCACGTTGATCGCGAGATTCGCGTGCGTCAGGAGCGCGCCTTTCGGAGTGCCGGTCGTCCCGCCCGTATATTGCAGAACCGCGATATCGGTCTCCGGGTCGATGTCCACAGGCGCGAAACCTGTCGCGTCCGAGGCTAGCTGCGCCTCCAATATGATCCGGTCGGCAGCCGGCGAGCGCGCGACATTGGCCACGTCCCCACTCTTGAACAGCCTGAACAGGATCGACTTGGCGCCCGGCAGCAAGCTCGCAAACGGACAGACGACCGCCTTTTTCAGGTCTCCTGACTTGAGCAGCCCCTCGACCTTGTCAAACAACAGCTTCAGGTCGAGCGTCACCATCAGATCAGTTTCGCTGTCGCGAACCTGGTGAGCCAATTCCTCCAGCGTATAGAGTGGGTTATAGTTAACGACGGTCGCGCCGACCTTAAGGATCGCGAAATAATAAATGACAAAAGTCGGCGTGTTCGGAAGCAGCAAACCGACCTTGCTACCCTTGCCGATCCCCTGCTTTTGCAGCCCTGCTGCTATGCTGTCGACCGACCGTCCGATCTGCGCGTAGGTGAGTACCTTGCCCATGAAATTCGTGCACGGCCGATCCGGATAACGCGACACGGCCGTATCGAGAAAGGCATACACGGGCTGGGCAGAGAACGCCTGTTTCCATGACACGTTGCGGGGGTAGTTGGAGAGCCACGGATAGGCTGGGTCAGGCGAAATTTTCGAGCTTTCTCCGCCACTTGCCGTAGCCGACGTCATCCGCATCTCCCTCCCTGGCTGGCGTCTGCACGCCACACCAATCTGTTATATGCGCCCCCGGGCGCTTGGCCGCATGCGACCGCCGCTTGAGCATTGAACACACTTTTGCCATACCGTACTAGAGCAGTAGCACTCCGGATGCGGGATAGGCCGGCTGCTCGTACTGTCGTGGCCCTTGCACCCAGGACTTGAAATCTGGTCCCGGTACCTCGAATCGTGCGTGGCTGGACACGCGGGCCGTTTACGGTTATGTGACGCCCAGCTTGTTCTCCAGACCTGCCTGGACTACTGAGGGTCCAAGCAACACCGACCCCTTTGCACCTGCTTATGCAGTGTGGGAGAGCGAAATGGATGAAGTAGCGACGAAGATCATCGACATTCTGAAGAAGCACATGAAGGAACCTCGCGACGACATCAACTTGTCGACCGCGTTGACAGATCTCAAGATCGAGTCGCTCGACCTTGCCATGATTGTGTTTGATATCGAAGATACCTTTGGTATCGAAATTCCATACAACGCGAATGAGGAAGCCTCCGACTTTAAAACTGTCGGTTCCGTTGTAGACCGGGTCAAAGCATTGATGTCCGGGGCCGGTGAAGGAGCAGCCGCTGGCGCTTAAGGCTTCCTAATAGAACCAGTTAGTACACGCCAAGGTGCGGCTCCTCGCGCCTTTGAGCCTCATTGGGACGTTAGGTCAGATATGACAAACGCGAACGGCGCACGCCGCGTCGTCGTCACGGGCATGGGTGCTGTGACGTCGATCGGCAATACCGCTGATGAATTCTGGGCGGCTATGAAGCGCGGCCAGTCCGGCGTCAATCCGGTCGGCGGCTTTCCGCTGGAAGACCTGAAGATCCTGATCGCTGCCCAGGTCAAAGACTTCGATCATCGCGCGCGTCTGAAGGGCTCCAAGCGCGACAAGATCATCGTTCATGCCGACCGGTATTCCTGGTTCGCAGCGGCGGCCGCGGACGAAGCGGTCAAGCAGTCGGGCCTTGAGGTTCCGTTTGTTGATCCGTATCGCACGGCTTGCATCATCGGCTCCGGTGCCGGCGGCCTGACCACCTATGAAGTCGCCTATCGCGATCTGTTCATCCATAACAAGCGCGCCACGCATCCGCTGACGCTGCTGCGCATCATCGGCTCGTCCGCTTCGGCCCACGTCGGCATCGAATACGGCGTCAAGGGACCGACATTCGCGACCTGCAGCGCCTGCTCGACCGCGACGCACGCGATCGGTCTTGCACGCGACTACATCCGCCACGGAATGATCGACGTCGCAATCGCTGGCGCATCGGAAGCCGTGATCAACTACGGCACTATGAAAGCCTGGCAGGCTCTGCACGTGCTGTCGCCGGAAGGCTGCTTCCCGTTCTCCAAGAAGCGCAATGGCACGGTGCTCGGTGAAGGCGCCGGCCTGCTGGTGCTGGAAAGCTATGAACATGCCCGCAAACGCGGCGCGAACATCCTCGCTGAACTGGTCGGCTACGGCATGACTTCCGACAGCAAGGACATGGTCAACCCGGACGTTGAAGGTCCGCGCGAGGCCATGAAGCTTGCTCTGGAAGATGCCGGATTGAAGCCAGCCGACATCGACTACCTCAACGCCCACGGCACCGCGACGACCATCAACGACCTCAATGAGACGAATGCCATCAAGGAGGTGTTCGGACAGGACGCCTACAAGCTGGCGATTTC
>JAEYYQ010000547.1 GCA_023428365.1 Pseudomonadota bacterium
GACCGAATGGTTCGGGCCACTTCGTGAAGATGATCCACAACGGCATCGAATACGGCATGATGCAGGCCATGGCGGAAGGCTTCGACATCATGCGGCACGCTGCCTCTGACCGCTTACCCGCAGAACACCGGCTGGATATCGACGTGGCGGAAGTTGCAGAAGTCTGGCGGCGCGGAAGCGTCGTGACGTCCTGGCTTCTTGATTTGACAGCGGAAGCTCTGGCAAAAGATCCGGAACTCGCCGAATTCTCCGGCCATGTGGATGACTCCGGCGAAGGCCGTTGGACAGTCCAGGCGGCCATCGAAGAAGCTGTCCCAGCCGAAGTGCTCACTTCCGCACTCTACACACGCTTCCGTTCCCGGCAGGATCATACGTTCGCGGAGAAGGTGCTGTCGGCGATGCGGAAGGGCTTCGGCGGGCACGTGGAGCCAGGGAAGTCAGGCTGATGGCCGACGACAGCGAGAGTTTCCCGCATTTGCCGAGCGTCATCCTGGTGATGGGCGTCTCGGGTTCCGGCAAGAGCACGACCGGCGAAAGTCTTGCTGCGGAGCTCGGCTGGCCGTTTCGCGATGCCGACAGCTTTCACCCACCTGAGAACGTCGCCAAGATGTCAGCCGGCGTTCCGTTGACGGATGAGGATCGCTGGCCGTGGCTCGCTGCCATTGCCGCCTGGATCGACGAGCGGCGAACAAAGAATGAGCACGGCATTGTCTCGTGCTCGGCCTTGAAGCGAAAATACCGGAAGGTGCTGCTGGATGGCCGTCCGGATGTGCGGCTGGTCTATCTCAAAGGTGAGATGCCGCTGATCGCCAATCGTATGGCGCGGCGGACGGATCACTTCATGCCGCCGTCGCTACTGAAAAGCCAATTCGAGACGCTGGAAGAACCGGAGCCGGACGAATGGCCTATCGTCGCGCCGATTGAGCTATCGCCACGCCGGGTGGTCGAATACATCCTGGCTGATATGGCGCGGCAAGGGACGGGGCGTTAGAGGCTTGCCGATTTCGTTCGATCCTCGCGATCCCAATCGCTGCGTCGCAGCGTCGTGACATGTTCGGTCGTTTGCCTTCCGTCAGCCATGCACCGAGCAGGACGCTCACCCATGTGGCGATATCCCAGTTTGCGCTGCATCGCCCACGAGTTTTCGTTGCCGTCGAAGTAGCCGTTGACCAGCTTCGTCAGTCCCAATTCGTAAAAAGCGAACCGGATTTTTGCCTCAAACACTTCGCGTCCGTAGCCGCGTCCGTGATACGGGCTGGCGATCCAAATTCCTCCACCAGCCGTCTTCGCGTTCCAGTCGATCTTATTGAGACTGACTCCTCCGATCACGCGGCGCTCGGATCGAAGTTCAACCGCAAATTCGTATGTAACCGGCTGGCCACTCGCGTTCGAAATGTCCTGACATCGCTTGATCCAATTTTCGGCGTGCGATGTCGAATAGGGGTGAGGGACGAAGGCCAGCCACTTTGCGACGCTGAGATCATTCAATCCCAGCGTAAGTTGTTTGACGTCTTCGTCACGCCAAGCGCGGAGGGTCAGGCGCGACGTTTCGATTGTGGTGTCCACGGCGTTGCTGCTCCGTCTCCTGGAAACCCCTCAGCAATACGCCCAGCGCCCCTTCGCTATCCGGAATGACGGTGTGCGTGGGGTAAGGATGTTGTGCCTTTAGCGCTGCCACTTCTCCAGCGCCGCCGTATCGCTGTCGCGGGCATCGACCCACTGGCCTTCGCCATCCGCGTCGGTTTCCTTCTTCCAGAACGGGGCGCGTGACTTCAGGTAGTCCATCAGGAAATTCGCGGCATCGAACGCAGCCTGACGATGCGCGGATGCTGTGACCACCAGTACGATATTGTCGCCCGGTTTGAGTTCGCCATAGCGGTGAACCACGAGACTGGCCTGCAACGGCCAGCGCTCTTTGGCCTCCGCCTCGACGCGCGCCAGTTCCTGTTCCGTCATGCCGGGGTAGTGTTCCAGCATCATCGACGTGATCGGCTGGCCCTTGGCCTCCCCGCGCACCAGACCGGTAAACGTGACCACGGCGCCGACGTCTGTCCGGTTGGCGGTCAGCCGCTTGATCTCGGCGCCGGCGTCGAAGTCCTCAAGCTGAACGCGAACAACCATCCCTCAGCCTCCGGTCACGGGCGGAAAGAACGCGATCTCGCGGGCTCCCTCGATCGCCGCTCCTGGACGGACGTGTTGCTGATTGATCGCGGCGCGGATCACCTCTGCACGCTCGAACGCAGACGCGTATTCCGGGCCGCGCGTTTTCAGCCACGTCATCAGGTCAGCGATGGTTTTGACATGCGAGGGCACGTCGACCACCTCATCAGCGCGGCCGACCTTTTCGCGAACCCAAGCAAAATACAGAAGCCTGACCGTCATGGCGCAAGCCTCGCGGTTGTGTCAGTGCTCGATGGCATGGCGCACGGCAGCGCGCAGATAATCGTAACCGGTCCACAAGGTCAGCAGCGCCGCAAGCCACAGCAATGCCAGGCCGGTGGTCGTCACCCCGGGGATGACTTTATCTCCCGCCGGTCCCGCCAGCAGTACTCCGAGAGCGATCATCTGAACGGACGTCTTCCACTTGGCGAGCTGGGTGACGTGAATTTTGACGTTCAGCTCGGCCAAGAATTCCCGCAGGCCAGACACCAGGATCTCGCGACACAGGATGATCACCGCCGCCCAGATGTGCCAGCCGGTGATGGTGTTGAAATGCGTGAGGACCAGCAGCACGGTCCCAACCAGCAATTTATCGGCAATCGGATCGAGCATCCGGCCGAGCGTCGATTGCTGTTGCCAAGCGCGTGCCAGATAACCGTCGAGCCAGTCCGTCAGACCCGCAGCGATGAACAGCGCGAGAGCCGACCACCGGGCGACATCGCCCTGCAGAAAGAACAGACAGGCAACAATCCCGGGGACGGCAAGAATTCGCCCATATGTCAGGACATTGGGCAGACTCATAACAAGCGGACGGGATGCGGCGTGCTCCATTTGGATGGACATGGCACCTGATGGGTCGGCGCGTCAATGGGGCATCAGCCCGGCGCATTTCAGGGTTGCGTTACCTGCTGTTTTGGCCCGTGAGTATGTTAGCGTCGGAAGTCCTCCGAAAGTAGGAGGAAAGTCCATTCGGAAACGGTCTTGATGACTCAGCACATGCGCCCGCCTGCCCTTGCCGCCCCGTCGCCTGAACTGATCGCGCGTCTGACGGAGATCGTCGGTCCCGAACACGCCCTGACCGACCCGGTTCAGCAATTGCCGTATCTGCGCGAATGGCGCGATCTGTATTTCGGCAAAACTCCGCTGGTGCTGCGGCCCGGATCGCCAGAAGACGTCGCGCGGATCCTGGCGCTGTGCAACGAGGCGCGCGTCGCCGTGGTGCCTCAGGCCGGGAATACGGGGCTGGTTGGCGGCCAGGTGCCCTTCGAAGCCGGAAACGAAATCGTTGTATCGGTTTCGCGCCTCAAGAAGGTCCGACACGTCGATGCCGTCGGATACAATATGACGGTCGAGGCCGGATTGACGCTCGCGGAGTGTCAGGCTGAGGCCGATCGCGTCGGACGATTGTTCCCGCTCAGTCTTCCGTCCGAAGGTAGCTGCCAGATCGGCGGCAATCTCGGCACCAACGCCGGCGGTGTCGGCGTGCTGGCTTACGGTAACACGCGTCAGCTCGTGCTCGGCGTCGAAGTGGCGCTGGCCGACGGGAGGATATGGGACGGTCTGAAGGCCCTGAAAAAGGACAACACCGGTTACGATCTCAGGGACCTGTTCATCGGCTCTGAAGGTACACTCGGGATCATCACCGCAGCCGTCCTGAAGCTGTTTCCCAGGCCTGCGGAGAAAGCGACCGCGCTGGTGGCGCTCCCCGAGATCAGTAAAGCTCTCGAGCTGTTCACCCTGGCGCAGGATGCTGCGGGGCGCTCTCTGACAGCGTTCGAGTTCATCCCGCGGATCTGCGTGGAGTTCGTCACCCGCAATGTGCCGGGCACGCGCGATCCGTTTTCACAGAAGTTTCCCTGGTATGTGCTGATGGAGATTTCCGGAGCCAAGCCGGACGGGACCGCGGCGCGCGAGTTGGAGGACGTTCTGGGCACGGCCGCTGAGCAGGGACTGCTGCTCGACGCGATCCTGGCAAGCTCGATGAGCCAGGCGCGGGATATATGGCGGCTCCGCGAAGGGATTTCCGAGGCTCAGAAGCCGGAGGGCGGCAATATCAAGCACGACGTGTCCGTGCCGATCGCCCGGATTCCGGAGTTCGTTGCCCGGGCCGACGCGATTGTCGAGCGCATTTGCCCCGGCGGACGGCCGATCCCACTCGGCCACTTTGGCGACGGGAACGTCCACTACAACATCTCCCAGCCCATCGGCATGGATAAGGACAAGTTCCTCGCACTGTGGAAGCCGATGACCCATGAAATTCATGGGCTTGTGGCGGAGATGAATGGCTCGATCTCAGCGGAACATGGGGTCGGCCGCATGAAGCGGGACGAGCTGGAACGGGTCAAAAGCCCGGTCGAACTGGACCTGATGCGTCGCATCAAGGCGGTTTTCGACCCCAACGGCATCCTTAACCCAGGCAAAGTGCTGTAGGGCGAGGACGAGACTGCGGCGCTGTCGGCGACGCATTTCGCCCTGTTCCGACCTTCCTCCACTTGGATTCTGCGCCCGTTCCGTCTATCACGCCGTCAGCCGGTGTGCGCCTGCGAGATGCGGGCGTGCCCTCCGCGCCATTTCAGAGCCCCAGCGCGCATTGGTGAGACAGAGCACATGCAGAAGATCAAG
>JAEYYQ010000582.1 GCA_023428365.1 Pseudomonadota bacterium
CGCGCAGCTGATCGGCGGTCTCTCCGAGATCAAAATTAAATGAGGGCAGGGCGTTGGGGATCATGGCGTCTCCACCCGGCTTGTTGAACGTCGGCTTCTTGCATCGGCTCTTGTCTGGGACCTTATAGGTAGTCTCATTCGCCTTGTCAGGTAAGGTCACGTGTCTGAAACCCCACCCAATGGACAATTCGCTCGTCCGACGCAGTTCCCCTGGCCTCCGGTCCTGCTGGTTCTGGTCGTCGCCGGCGCGTGGGTGCTGCAAGCGAGTTATCCTCTGACGTGGCCTGGATTGGACGACCTGCCAGCGCGCATCGCTGGTCTGGGCCTCGGACTTGCGGGAATAGCCCTTCTGGTGTGGTCGGCATTAACTTTGCGTCGCGCACAAACGACGATCCTTCCCCACGCCGGGGCATCCGTACTGGTCACCGACGGGCCATTTCGCTTCCGCCGCAATCCCATTTATCTGGCCGACATGCTGATCCTGATCGGTCTTGCCGAGCTGACCAAGAACATCTGGATCGTCGTCCTCATTCCGGTGTTCGCCGTGCTGGTTACGTGGCTGGCCATCATCCCCGAAGAGAAGCACCTCTCAGCCCGCTTCGGTGATGCTTATCGCGTTTACAAGGAACGGACGCGGCGGCTGATCTAGCGAGCCGCAAGACCGTTGACGCGCGAAGCGGAATACCCGCGTATCTGCGCCCATGCATTTCGAGACCTCCCTGCCGATCGACAGCGTCCTCGGCGACATTGATGCCGCGCTGACGACGCACACGTCCGCCGTCCTGGTCGCGCCTCCGGGCGCTGGCAAGACGACGCGTGTTCCGTTGGCTCTGCTGGAGGCCGCCTGGCTGTCAGGCCGCAAGGTCCTCGTGCTGGAACCCCGGCGGCTGGCGGCCCGCGCGGCTGCCAATCGCATGGCACTGTCACTGGGTGAACCCCTCGGACAAGCCATCGGCCTGCGCGCGCGACTGAACTCCAAGGTCGGTCCCAAAGGCCGGATCGAGGTGATCACCGAGGGGGTATTCACGCGCATGATCCTCGACGATCCGGAATTGTCTGGCGTCGGCGCGATCCTGTTCGACGAGTTCCACGAACGCTCACTCGACGCCGATCTCGGCCTCGCGCTGGCGCTCGATACCCAATCCGCGCTGCGCGAGGATCTGCGCATTCTCGTGATGTCCGCCACACTCGACGGCGCGCGGGTCGCAAGCCTGCTCGGCGATGCGCCGGTGATTGAAAGTGAGGGCCGCAGCTTTCCCGTCGAGACGCGCTACCTCGGTCGTGATCCATCACAACGGATCGAAGATCAGATGACAGCAGCGATCATCACTGCGATGCGCGGCGAAACCGGTTCGGTCCTGGCCTTCCTGCCAGGGCAAGGCGAAATCCGTCGTGTTGCCGAACGGCTCGCCGAACGCATCAACAATCCCGCAACGACAATCGCACCGCTGTACGGAGGTCTCGATATACGGGCGCAGGACGAAGCTGTGGCTCCGGCCAAGCCGGGCGAGCGCAAGATCGTTCTGGCCACGTCCATCGCGGAAACATCGTTGACCATCGACGGCGTTCGCATCGTTATCGACAGCGGCCTCGCTCGCGTACCGCGTTATGAGCCCGACGTCGGCGTAACGCGGCTGGAGACGGTCCGTGTCTCGCGCGCGTCGGCCGACCAGCGGCGCGGACGTGCGGGCCGCACCGAACCGGGCATCTGCTATCGGCTGTGGGACGAACCCGTAACCGCAAGCCTTCCGGCCTTCGCCGAACCGGAAATTCGCAACGCCGATTTGTCCAGCCTGCTGCTCGATTGTGCGGCCTGGGGCACGACCGACCCGCGACAACTTTCCTGGCTCGATCCGCCGGGCGATGCCCCCCTCGCGGCGGCACGGCGCGAACTTCAGGATCTCGGCGCCCTCGACGGCGATGGCCGTATTACATCGATGGGGCAGCGTCTGCGCACCATGCCTCTGCCGCCGCGTCTCGCGCGTATGGTGCTGTCGGCGGCGGATCATGGCGCTGCCGCAGAGGCCGCCGATATCGCCGCCGTGATCGTGGAACGCGGCCTCGGCGGAAACGACGTGGATCTCACGTCCCGACTGAGCGCATTCCAGCGTGATCGCTCACGACGCGCCGAGGACATGCGGCGGCTGTCTGCAAACTGGGCGCGGACGGCATCGGTTGGTTCAAAACGCGTCGAATCTTCTGCGCTCCCATCTACGGCGGCTCTGCTCGCGCTGGCCTTTCCGGAACGAATAGCCAAAGCCCGCGGGGCGCCTGGTCAGTTCCTCCTCGCGAACGGACGCGGCGCTTCTCTCGATCCGACGCATGCACTGGCGCGCGCGCCGTATCTGGTCGTCGCCGAGTTGCAGGGCAGCGCTGCCGCCAGCCGGATATTGCTTGCGGCAGCAAGCGACGAGCCCGAGATCCTGGCCATTGCCGGCAGTCGCATGACCGAAACCGACGAGATCACATTTGACCGGAATGCAGCGGCATTGCGCGCACGGCGCGTCCGTCGGCTGGATGCTATTGCCTTGTCGAGCGAACCGCGTCCGGTTCCCTCCGAAATGGCGGCCGAGGCACTCGCAAACGGGATCGCGAGCTTGGGCGTGGATCGGTTGCCATGGAGCAAAGCCCAGCATCAGTTGCGCGAGCGCGTTGCGTTTCTGCGTAATGTCGCCCCCGATGCGTGGCCCGATCTTTCGGATACCGCGCTGACAGCGACAATCGTCGATTGGCTCGCGCCTTATCTGACAAACAAAACCCGATTGGCGGACATTATCGCCGAGGATCTTGCTGCGGCGATGGATGGTCTGCTCCCCTGGGAAACACGTTGCCGGCTCGATGCGGAGGCGCCCACACATTTTGCGGCCCCGACCGGTCACAATCACGTCATCCATTATGACGGACCGGATGCACCTGCGCTGCACATCCGGGTGCAAGAACTGTTTGGCCTTAACCGACATCCGGCAATTGCCAACGGCAAACTACCGCTGACGCTGCATCTGTTGTCGCCAGCCCATCGTCCCATTCAAATCACCCGCGATTTGCCCGGTTTCTGGCGCGGATCGTGGGCTGGCGTCAAAGCCGAAATGAAGGGCCGCTACCCCAGACATCCCTGGCCGGACGACCCCGCATCGGCCGCTCCGACAACCCGCGCAAAACCGCGCGGAACGTGAAATTCATTCCCATTCGAACTGTCATCAACCTGTAATCCCGCGCCGCTACTCGCACCCCTGAAGGATCCGTCATCCCAGGAGGTGTTTTGATCATGCGACGCTCTTTTGACCGAGGACTTCTTGCCGTTGCCGCACTCGCCGCGATGGCAGTGATCAACCCGGCCACAGCGCTCGATCCCCGTTTCAAAGATGCAAATGGCGACATGGTCGCCGATGCGCCCACCGATTCTAAGGATTGGATTGATCCGGGCACACTGATCTTCGCGTACACGCCCGTCGAAGACCCGGCCGTTTACGCGAAAGTCTGGGATAGCTTCCTGAAGCACATGGAGACAGTGACCGGAAAGAAGGTCCAGTTCTTCCCTGTGCAGTCGAATGCCGCGCAGCTTGAAGCCATGCGTGCAGGCCGCTTGCACGTTGCAGGCTTCAACACCGGCTCCAATCCACTCGCCGTCAACTGCGCTGGCTTCGTGCCGTTCACGATGATGGCGTCGACGAAGGACGAGTACGGCTACGAGATGGAATTCATCACGTATCCGGGTTCGGGTATTGCGAAAATCGAGGACATCAAGGGCAAGAAACTCGCCTTCACCTCGCAGACCTCCAACTCCGGCTTCAAAGCGCCATCCGCGCTGCTGAAAGAGAAGTTCGGCATGGAAGCGGAGAAAGATTACGAGCCGGTCTTCTCAGGCAAACACGACAATTCGATCCTCGGCGTTGCCAATAAGGATTATCCAGCCGCCTCGATCGCCAACTCGGTCAAGCTGCGCATGATCAGCCGTGGCGTCGTGAAGCCGGAACAGCTTGAGGTCATCTATAAGTCAGAGACCTTCCCGACCACCGGTTACGGCTACGTTTATAATCTGAAGCCGGAACTGGCTGAGAAGGTGAAGCAGGCGTTCTTCACGTTCAACTGGGACGGTACCGATTTGCTGAAGGAGTTCCAGAGCTCCGAGCCGCCGCAGGAAAAGTTCATTCCGATCACCTACCAGCAGCATTGGCAGGTCGTTCGCGACATCGATAAGGCGATGGGTGTGAAGTACGACTGCAAGTGATCGTCAGGATTTGACAATTGCGCATCACGTCGAGAGCAAACGCGGCGTGATGCGCTTTCATTTTTGAACAGATCGAGAGAATGGCTTCCACTGTGCGCCTTCAAGCTGTTAGGCTGTCATATACGCCGCAGCGGACGATAAGCGGCGACCTACAGTGGAGGAAATCTGTGATGCAGCGATCACTCGCCCGCAATCTGTTGACGCTTGCCGTTTTTGGATTTGCTGCAGCAGCGTTGTCGCTGCCAGCATCTGCTCTCGATTCCCGCTTCAAGGATGCCGACGGCGATCTCGTCGCCGATACACCGACCGATCCCAAGGATTTGGTCGATCCGCCGGTTCTGATCTTCTCATATACGCCCGTCGAGGATCCGGCCGTTTATGCCAAGGTCTGGGACAGCTTTATCAAGCATATGGAAAAGACCACTGGAAAACGTATCCAGTTTTTCCCGGTACAGTCGAACGCTGCACAGCTTGAAGCCATGCGCGCCGGACGTTTGCACGTTGCCGGATTTAATTCCGGCTCGAATCCGCTCGCCGTCAATTGCGCGGGCTTCGTACCATTCACGCTGATGGCGTCGAACAAGGACGAATTCGGCTACGAAATGGAAATCCTCACGTATCCGGGTTCCGGCATCGAAAAGGTCGAGGACATCAAGGGCAAGAAGATGGCCTTTACCTCGCAAACCTCGAACTCCGGCTACAAGGCGCCATCGGCGCTGCTGCGCGACAAGTTCGGCATGGAAGCGGAGAAAGATTACGAGCCCGTCTTCTCAGGCAAGCATGACAATTCGATCCTTGGCGTCGCCAACAAGGACTATCCGGCCGCCGCGATCGCCAATTCCGTTAAAGGGCGCATGCTAGCGCGTGGCGTCATCAAGCCCGAGCAGATCAAGACAATCTTCAAATCCGATACGTTCCCGACGACCGGTTATGGCTACGTCTATAACCTGAAGCCGGAGCTGGCTGAGAAAATCAAGCAGGCGTTCTTCACGTTCAATTGGGAGGGCACCGATCTGCTGAAAGAATTCGCGACCAGCGAGCCTCCGGGCGAAAAGTTCGTTCCAATTACCTACAAACAGCATTGGCAGGTTGTCCGCGACATCGACAAAGCGATGGGCGTCCAATATGCCTGCAAATAGCGGAGCATTATGCTGATGCTGCGGATAGAGCAGCTTACCAAACGCTATCGCACAGGCG
>JAEYYQ010000005.1 GCA_023428365.1 Pseudomonadota bacterium
TATGAGGGCACGTGCGGATACTCGGTATCGTCGGGGCAACGCACGACAGTGGATTGGCCGTTCTTGAGGATGGCCTTCCCCAGCTCGTGCTGGAAGAAGAGCGCTTCAATCGTGAGAAGCGCACCAAGCGCTTTCCGAAGAGAGCGCTCAAAGTTGCGCTCGAACGGCTGTCGTCCGACAATCCGGGAGCCCCATTCGATGTCGTTACGATCCCGTGGGATGTGACGAAGCTGCGCATGACGTTCTTGCGCGCGGTGTTCGGCCGATTTCCCTTGAGTCTCAGTCTGATCCTGGAGCGGACGCACACGCCCCAGGACAATACCGTTGTGCTTCTGAACCGCTATATCGCTCGTCGGCTGAAGCGGTTTCCCGAGATGCGTCCGTTGCCGCCGATCGTCAACGTGAGCCATCACGACGCCCACGCGGCCACGTTCTTCGTCAGCCCCTTCGATGAAGCCGCCGTGCTCGTCATGGACGGGTTCGGTGACGACGCATCAACCAGTACATACGTCGGACGTGGGAACCGCCTGGAGCGGCTTTGGCACACGGACATCTTCAACTCGGTCGGCATGGTCTACACGTTCGTGACCAAGTACCTGGGTTTCGGCGGGTTTTCCGACGAAGGAAAGGTGATGGCGCTGGCCGCGTACGGTGACGACACCTACGTGCAGGCGTTTCGCGATCTCATTCACGAGACGCCGGATGGCCGCTACGTCATCAACATGGACTATTTCGACTACACTGCGTTCGGCGAGATGAAACCGTTCCGGCGTCGTTTCTTCGATGTCTTTGGTCCGCCCAGACAACGCGGCGAACCGCTCAATGACCGGCACCGAGCCGTTGCGCGCGGGCTGCAGGTGCGCGCCGAGGAGATCGTGCTGCACGTCGCACGCGGATTGCAGCAGGCGAGCGGCGCCAAGAACCTCTGTCTGAGCGGTGGCGTTGCGCTCAATTGTGTCGCCAACGCGCGCGTCCTGGAAGAGGCGGGTTTCGATCGGGTCTGGGTTCCGCCGTGTGCCTCCGATACTGGCTCGCCGCTTGGCAGCGCCCTTTGGCACTATCACCAGACGTTGGGTAAACCGCGCCGGTTCGAGCTGACGCATCCGTTTTATGGTCGACCCTACAGTGAGACGACTATCAAAGAGGCCCTTGCGAAAGCCAACCTCCACGCGGAGAGGCTGGAAACGTCGGAGCTGCTGGAGCGCGTGGCACGTGATCTCGCGGCCGGCAAGATTGTCGGCTGGTTCCAGGGCCGCTCGGAGATGGGGCCGCGCGCGCTCGGCAACCGCTCTATTCTGGCCGATCCGCGCCGCGCTGAAATGAAGGATGCCATCAACGCGAAAATCAAGCAGCGCGAGCCGTTTCGTCCTTTCGCGCCGGCGGTTTTGATCGAGCGTGCGGCGGAGTTCTTTCACCTGTCTCAGCCTGATCCCTTCATGACATTGGCGCCTCGGGTCCGGGCGGATAAGGTGCATCTGATCCCGGCCGCCGTTCACGTTGATGGCACCGGCCGCATCCAGACTGTCGAGCGGGCCGCTAATCCGCGTTATTACGGGGTGATAGAGGCGTTCGGTAAATTGACCGGTGTGCCCGTTCTCTTGAACACCAGCTTCAATCGTCAGGAACCGATCGTCGAAACGCCGCAGGAGGCGATCTCGTGCTTTCTCAGAACTGGCCTGGATGTGCTGGTGCTAGAAAATTATTATACGACAGATCGTAATAGCTTAGCATCGCAACAGGCAGAGGCGGAGTTCGCGGCCTAGCTGTGTTGTGGTTCCTTTGGCCGCTCTAGGCGATCATTGCGCTGTCGGCAATTTGCACTAAATTCCAGGTCTTGATCCGATCCCGTATTTGTAAAGCATCCGCACATGTCGAACGTCGAAATTGGAAACGCTGAGTACAGCGAGGGCCGCATTCGGCTTTATGGGCCGGAAGCGTTCGAGGGTATGCGCAAGGCGGGGCAACTCGCTGCCGCTGCTCTGGATATGCTCGATCCCTACGTGGCTCCCGGCGTTCCGACCGAGAAACTTGATGACCTGGCGTTCGAATTCGCAATGGATCATGGCGCCATTCCCGCGCCGTTGAATTATCGCGGCTACACGAAATCGATCTGCACCTCGATCAATCATGTCGTGTGCCACGGCATCCCAGGTCCGAAGCCGTTGCGCGAGGGCGATATCGTCAACATCGACGTCACTCTGATCGTTGATGGCTGGCATGGCGACACCAGCCGCATGTATGCGGTTGGAGAAATCACCCGACGCGCGCGCCGCCTGATCGACGTGACCTACGAAGCTTTGATGCGCGGCGTTGCCGCGGTGAAGCCAGGGGCAACGACCGGCGACATCGGTGCTGCGATTCAGTCCTATGCGGAGGGCGAGCGCTGCAGCGTGGTGCGCGATTTCTGTGGTCATGGCCTGGGTCTCGTCTTCCACGACCGGCCGAACATCCTGCACTATGGTGTTCCGGGCGAAGGGGCGGTGCTGAAGCCGGGCATGATTTTCACGATCGAGCCGATGATCAATCTCGGCCGTCCGCACGTGAAAATTCTGCCGGATGGATGGACAGCCGTAACGCGGGATCGCGAGCTGTCGGCGCAGTTCGAACATTCCGTCGGCGTGACGGAAGACGGCTGCGAGGTCTTCACGTATTCGCCGGCCGGACTTCACCATCCGGCCTGATGCAGGCTCGGGTTTGCTGGGGGAGGGCAAGCCCATGGTGGGACGCAAGGGGGAGCGCGGTCTGGCCGATGCCGGGCAAAGCGCAATGTTCGAAACCGTACCCAGCCATACGGGGCATCGCGGTCGCCTGCGCGATCGCTTTATGAATGGCGGTGCGGATGCCTTGCCCGACTATGAGCTGCTTGAGCTCGTGTTGTTTCGGGCGCTTCCCCGTCGCGATACCAAGGATCTCGCGAAACGTCTGATCGCCCGGTTCGGCAGCTTTGCCGAAGTGATCAACGCGCCGGAAACACGACTGGCCGAGGTGAAAGATGTTGGCCAGTCGGTCATCACAGAACTGAAGTTGATCAGAGCTGCCTCACTCCGGCTGATGCGCGGCGAGATCATGCAGCGCCCGGCACTGTCATCGTGGACCCAGGTGCTCGAGTATTGCCGCGCTGCGATGGGGTTCGAAGAGCGCGAGCAGTTCCGCATCCTGTTCCTCGACAAGAAGAACCAGCTCGTTGCGGACGAGGTGCAGCAGGAAGGAACCGTCGATCATACGCCGGTGTATGTCCGCGAGGTCATCAAGCGCGCGCTGGAGCTGTCGGCGACCGCGATCATTCTGGTCCACAACCATCCTTCCGGCGATCCGGCGCCGTCGCGTGCGGACATTGAAATGACCAAGCAGATCGTCGATGCGGCCAAGCCATTGGGCGTGTTGGTTCACGATCACATCATCGTCGGTCGCAACGGCCACGCCAGCCTGAAAGCCTTACGGTTGATGTAGGCGCGCGGACATATGATATCCTGCGCATGAGGTTGGCTCCGCGGAGATCGCATTGTTCATTCTTCTGATCGTAATAGCCTTTTTCTTTGCGGTGGCGTTCCTGCCGCAGATGTGGGTCAAGCGCGTGATCGATCAGCACTCGCGCGAACGTCCGGATTTCCCGGGTACGGGCGGTGAGTTCGCGCGTCACCTCCTCGATCATCTTGGGCTGTATGGCGTGAAGGTTGAGGAGACCAAGCAGGGCGATCACTACGATCCCGAAGCCAAAGTTGTTCGTCTGCTCCCGGCGCATATGCGCGGGCGATCGTTGTCAGCCGTGGTCATCGCCGCGCACGAGGTCGGCCATGCCATTCAGGATGCGACCGACTATCCGCCGCTAAAGGCCCGCACGCGGCTGGCAAAACAGGCGCAGCGGATCGAAACGTTCGGCTCGGTTGTCATGCTGGCGGCGCCGGTTCTCATGATTCTCGCCAAGTCGCCGCATGTCATGGTGATCCAGGCCGTGGCGGGCATGTTGATCCTATCCATGACGGTTCTCATGCACGCCTCGACGCTGCCGATGGAGTACGACGCCAGCTTCCGCCGCGCGCTGCCGGTCCTGAAGGAAGGCGGTTACATCCAGCCGAAGGATATGGCAGCCGCCCGGCAAATCCTGCGCGCGGCCGCCTTCACCTACGTGGCAGCGGCGGCGATGAGCCTGTTCAA
>JAEYYQ010000100.1 GCA_023428365.1 Pseudomonadota bacterium
CGCACGGCCGTCTCGACGCATTCGGCCATGCTGCCGTAGACGACCGCCCAGCCGGTGTTGCCCGGTGTGTAGTTTGCGAACTTGCCCGAATTGGTCAGCAACGTACCGAACTTGTCGGGCAGAATGGGTGTCGCGACGATGCAGGTATCGGCGACGATGGTGATCCCGGCGTTCTGGAAACTGCCGAGCTTTCCTTCGGCCTCGAGCTTCTTGAGAACGTGCCGCCCAGTGTGCGCATAGAACGGCAGCTTCACCTTCCGATCGCCGAGACGATCGTGGATTTCGATCATTTCGTCGAACGACAGATGCGGACTGCCAACCGCGATCGCATCGACGTTATCGTCGCTGGTTGTGCTGAGCCATCCGCGCGCCTCGCGCACCATGTCGGCCGTGATCCGAATGGTTTCCTCCGGTCCCGCTTCACCGAAGGCGTCCTGCTTCGTTTTTGCTTCCGGCGTGACGCCGAGAATGTGGAACAGCCCAACCGCGCCGTAAGAGGCCGCGGCCGCCCCGAGCGCCTTCATGCGATCTTCGTTGGCAGATGCCTGAAGACCGTCGATGGAGACGATGCGGTTCCCTGCGCGGCGGCCAACCCAAGCGCCAATGACCGGCCAGAAGGCGTCGACATCGCGCAGCGCGGCGGACAACCCCGACGTATCGACCAGCAGCCGTGCGCGCCGGTTCTCGGGCAGATGCAGGCCGTAGCGCGGCGCACGCGCGATCAACGCGCAGGCGATATCGAGGAAATCGCCGTACCGGTTGGTGCGGGCGCCAAGCACGGAGTTGCAGAACGCCACCGCGTTCGACTCACCCCAGGCGACATCGACACCGGTCGGCGGGCGATGACCAGCTTGATAGGGCGAGCACGTCCAGGTCGATTTGCAGCCCAGCGCCTCATAGGCCTTCATCAGCCGCAGCGCCATGTCGCGCCGCTGGCCGGTCAGCCGAACGCGCGTGGGGTTCATCAGGTCGAGACCGCCGACGTTCAACGTCGACGGCACCGCCACCTTGCCGCCCAGCTCGACCAGCTTCTCGGCAAACAGTACGCCGCTGTCGCCATGATAGAGCGCGCCGTCGATGTGGGACGAATGCACGGGAATCAGCCGATCGGCACCAAGCAGCCGGCCCGTTTCAGCAACGATACGCATGGCCATGGCCTGCGCTTCGCCGCGGCTTCCAGCGGCAATGTCCCGTTCCTCAGATGACAACTGCATAAGTACCTCGATGGTCACAGTCAGCCATGGATAGTCGCGTGCTGATCGGTCAGCAACCGCCAAAACTCAAGGGATCGGGCCGAGATGTCACAGGCAGGAGAACGGGTGTTTTGCCTCACAAGCTCAAGCGGCACAGTCATCAGGCGCCTGCGACTCCTGCAGGAGGCAATTGACGGCCAGCCGCAACTCTAGGACAAGGCTGGCGAGCACCGGAGACTGACATCCGTCCGGGTAGGCGCAGCAGCGCACTCCATGCGAAGGGCAGGGCCGATATGACAGAACCGACAGCACGTGACCGCCTCATCGTCGCTCTTGATGTGCCGACCGTGGCCGAAGCCGCGCGCCTCGTTTCTACGCTTGGGGATAGCGTAACGACCTATAAGGTCGGGCTCGAACTGCTGTTTGCCGGTGGCCTCAACTTCGCCACGGAGCTGAAGCGCCTGGGCAAGAATGTCTTTCTCGACGTCAAGCTGCTCGATATCGGAAATACCGTAGAAGCTGCGGTCGCCAACATCGCAGAGTTCGGCGTCACGTTCCTGACCGTTCACGGCACGGACCTGAAAACCCTGCGAGCCGCCGTCGCCGGCCGGAGCCCGAAGGGACCCAAAATCCTTGCAGTCACCGTGCTGACCAACCTCACCGCTGACGACCTCAAGCAGCAGGGCTCCACCATGGCGCCCGCTGATCTCGTGCTGCATCGGGCACGGCTGGCGCACGAAGCCGGCTGTGATGGCGTGATTGCCTCAGGCCAGGAAGCTCAGCGCATTCGTGACATGATCGGTCCGAAGTTCCTGATCGTCACGCCCGGTATCCGCCTCGCCGGAGGCACCACGGACGACCAGGAGCGCGTCATGACTCCGGATCGCGCGATCACGGCCGGTGCCGATTATATCGTGGTCGGTCGCCCCATCACCCGCGCCGACGACCCCAAGGCGGCGGCTGAAACGTTCGTCAAACATATTCAGCAGACGCCAAAGATGCGCGGTTTGCCGAACTAGGCTAAGTCCAAGCTCTTCCAATCAAAGAAAGGAAACACTGATGCCCAAGGGCTACGTTATCGGCCGTGCCGTCGTCACCAACCCGTCCGCGTGGGCGGAATATGCCGCCAAGGCCGGCGAGGCCATGAAGATCTACGGCGGCACACCGATCGTGCGCGGCGGCAAGATCGAGGTCGCGGAAGGTGAGGGCCGCGCCCGCAACGTCGTCGTCGAATTCCCCGACTTCGAGTCAGCCCGCCGCTACACGACCTCGCCGGAATACGCCGCCGCCCGCAAGCTGCGCGAAGGTGCGGGAATCATCGATATCGTCGTGGTTGAAGGCGCGCCCTGATCAAAGCGACTAACGGCTACGTGGCGTGCTCTTTGACCCACGCCACGTAGCGATCTATCCAGCGTTGCAAAAATTTTCGGCTTCCTTCCGCGATCTCACCCGCCTCATCGAATAATCCCTCGTTCGCCTGGAAAAAGGCCTCCGGCTGCCCGAGTGTCGGGACGTCGAGATATGCGAGAATATTGCGCAGATGCTGCTGCGCGAGCGCGGTGCGAAGCGTCCCTGGCGATACGCCAATGATCCCGGCAGGCTTTCTGGCCCACGCATTCTGACCATACGGGCGCGAGGCGTGATCGATCGCGTTCTTGAGCACGCCTGGAACGGAGCGATTGTACTCAGGGGTCACGAACAGCAATCCGTCAGCTGACCCGATGTCTTGCTTGAGCCGCTTGACCTGGGGAGCCTGATCGCTGTCGTCATCCTGATTGTAGAGCGGCAGGTCGCTGATCTGGACGCGCTTCAGCGTCAACTCGGCGGGCGACATCTTCATGACGGCATCGGCGAGCTTGCCGTTGAATGAGTCGCGTCGCAGGCTGCCGACAACGACTGCAATCTTGTGCTGAGCCATGCGCAAGTCTCCTTGCAGATCCGGAACCAACAAATGCCACCGGCAGCAGCCGGGGCAGGGCGTTCATGGTTCAACGTCACGTCTTCCGCTTCGATCCGCGTGCCTAACCCATAGAAGTCGCGTGTGTTGACTTGCTCCCATCGATCAGCGACAGCCTGTGATCCTGATCAATAGCAGATAGCCGGAGCCGCCCATGTCCGCGCCGGAACCCCACGACGCCACGCAGCGGGCGCCGTGGCGCGCAACCGTCCTGACCCTGTTTCCGGAGATGTTTCCCGGCGCGCTCGGCCTGTCCCTGGCCGGCCAAGCGCTAGCCTCCGGCATCTGGCAGCTGACAACGCACGATATCCGCACCTTCGGTATCGGACGGCATCGCACGGTCGACGACACCCCTGCCGGTGGCGGTGCGGGGATGGTGCTGCGCTGTGATGTTGTAGCTGCCGCGATTGATGACGCCCGCGTCTCGGAGCCTGACGCACCGCTGATTTACATGAGTCCACGGGGCGAGCCGTTAACTCAAGCGATTGTCCGCGATTTGACCGCTGGCCCCGGTGTCATGTTGCTGGCCGGCCGCTTTGAGGGTCTTGATGAACGGGTGATCGCGGCGCGTGGCATCCGCGAGGTCTCAATCGGTGATTATGTGCTGTCCGGTGGCGAGCTGGCGGCCATGGTGCTGATCGACGCCTGCGTCCGTTTGTTGCCAGGCGTGATGGGCGCCGAGGCCTCGCTTGCCGAGGAAAGCTTCGAGGACGGGCTGCTGGAATACCCCCTTTACACCCGTCCCCGGGAGTGGGAAGGCCGCCAGATTCCAGAGGTTTTACTGTCTGGAGACCATAAGAAAATCGCCGAATGGCGCCAAGCGGAGCGCCTGCGTGCGACCCGCGAACGCCGCCCCGATCTGATCCGGAACGCAAAGGGAACCGGATGATTGCAAGCGGAGAGTCGACAACGGCTGTGGATTGCGTTATCTAGCGCGACCTGAA
>JAEYYQ010000160.1 GCA_023428365.1 Pseudomonadota bacterium
CGTCAACTCCGCCTTTAACGCCGAGTTTGTCCGTAACTGGACCAATGCCGCCTTCCTTGTGCGCGACGACACCGGCATGTTTCTTCGTCCGGCCGACATCGGCCGCGAGGGCGAAGGGTTTCTGGTCTGGAGCCAGGACGAGGGCGGCGCGGTCAACGCAGAAGGCAACCTGGGCGCTGCCACACTGGACGGTCGCTTGACGGTTGCGGCTCCCGGCGGGGATATCGCGTGTCACACGGCGTTCGCCCTCTATCGCAAGGCGGCCGAGCCGTACGATCTCGCGACGGTCGCGGACATCACGACTATTCCGGCGGTACAGATCGAAGAGCTGGCTGCCGCGATCGCGGCCGCTGGCAGCATTTGTTATCACGGCTGGACGGGTATCGGGCAGCACACGAATGCGACCCAAACCGAACGGGCCATCGCAACGCTCTATGCGCTCACCGGCCATTTCGACGCTCCGGGCGGCAATGTCCGCATGCCTGTGCTGCCGGTCCCCGCCTTGCATTCGATGGCGATGATCCCGCAGGACACGAGACAGCGCGCACTCGGTCTCGACAAACGCCCCATCGGCCCGCCTGCCGATGGCTGGATCACATCGACCGACTTCTATGATGCGGCCATCACCGGCAAGCCCTATCGCATTCGCGCGTTCTTCGCGTTCGGCTCCAATCCGCTCGTCTCCCATCCGGCGCCCGAGCGCGGACGGCAGGCCTTTGAAGCACTCGATTTTCACGTCCATTGCGATCTGTTTTTGAACCCGACCTCGGCTTATGCCGACATCGTGCTGCCGGTCTCGAGTGCGTGGGAGCATGAGGCGCTGCGGCTCGGATTTGAGCTGTCGCCCGAGGCGCAGGAACTGGTTCAGCTGCGCCCGCAGATGATCCCGCGCCAGGGCGAAGCGCGTTCGGATATGTGGATCGCCTTCCAGCTCGCCAAACGGCTGGGCATGGGCGAGCTGTTCTTCGACGGCGATATCGAGCGCGGCTTTGCGCATCTGCTGGCCCCGCTGGGGCTCGACCTGGAAACGCTGCGCGCCCATCCGGAAGGGGTGCGCGTTCCGTTGCAGCACGCGTATCGGAAGTACCAGCGCACCGGATTTGCGACGCAAACCGGCAAGGTTGAGTTCTACTCGGAACTTCTGCACCGCCACAGCTACCCGCCGGTGCCGGTCTATATCCCACCGGCCGAAGCGCGCAGCGGCCGGTTCCCGCTAACGCTCTTCTCGGCAAACAGCGGCTATTTCTGTCACAGCCAGCAGCGCGGCATTAACGCCTTGCGCCGCCGCCGCGAACACCCTACGGCCGAGCTGCACCCCGCGCTGGCTGCCCGCAGAGGCATCGCCGATGGAGACTGGATCCTGGTCCGCACACGGAAGGGCGCCATCCGGTTGCGCGCCAAACTCAATGATACGCTGGCTGATGATGTTATCGCTGGTGATTACGGCTGGTGGCAGCCAGCACCTGATCTTGGGCTGCCGGGCTATCTGCCAAGCGCGAAGCAGCCCATCGGATCCGGTTTCAACTCCATCATTTCCGAAACGGAGCGGGATCCTTTGAGTGGTTCCGTGGCCTTACGCTCGTTCGCCTGCGACATCGAACTGTTGGAGCCAACCGGCTGGAGCGGCTGGCGGGAGTTCGTCGTCATGGACCGTCGCGTCGACGGGGATGCTATCGCGTTGACATTGAGGTCCGCTGACGGCGGAGCCTTGCCCGGATTTCGCCCGGGCCAATATGTCGGCCTGAGGCTCGACGGTCAGACGCGATCCTACTCGCTGACCGGCCCGGCGTCCGCGCAGCCGCAAACTTATCAAATTGCGGTGCGCGAGATCGAGAATGGAATGGTCTCCGGCGCGGTACGACGTCAACTTCAGATCGGCTCGACGATCGAACTGCAGGCGCCCAAGGGCGGCTTCGTAATGCCGCTTGTGAACGAGTTTCCTGTTGTTCTTATTGCTGGCGGAATTGGCATTACACCATTTATCTCGTACCTCGAAACCTTGGAGGGATCGCCCGAGGAGCCGCAAGTCATCCTGCATTACGGCTGCCGCGATTCCGCTCACCAGCCGTTTCGCGAACGCCTTGAAATTCTGGTTCAGCAGCTCCCAAATCTGACTCTCGTCACTCACCTGTCGCGCCCGCAGCCAAGTGATCGTTGCGAGCGGCGCGGTCGCTTCAGTATCAACGATATCAATCCGGACCTGTTGCGCCGTCGAGCCCGTTTTTATCTGTGCGCCTCCGATCCCATGATGGCTGAGATCAGTATTGCGTTGCGTGCCCAAGGTGTGCCGCCCTTCGAAATCTTCACCGAGCGATTCCGCTCACCCCCGCTACCGGCTCTCGACGCGTTCGGACCCCGCCGTGTCGTCTTTGCGAAGTCGGGGCGGGAATTCACGTGGCAGCCGGACGCGGCCTCTGCGTCGATCCTGGCTGCTGCGGAGCAGGCTGGAATTGCAATTCCAAGCGGCTGCAGGGTCGGTCAGTGCGAAAGTTGTGCGATACCCATTCGAGAAGGCCAAGTTCGCCATCTCGTCGCCTGCGATGAGGTGGCTGAAGGGCACTGCCTGACCTGTCAGGCTGTTCCGTTGACCGATCTCGTGCTGGATGCGTGATGCGATCCCCCACACCCATACCAATGGCGCGGGCGCGGGGAGCGCAAATCAGCGATAGATCGCCAAACTGGCGGGAAAAGAAAAACGCGCCAAGCAAGATGCCTGACGCGTGTCGTTCTTTTTTGTCTGATTACCCAGTAGTCTGGCGCGATCAGAACATCATATTCGGCAGCACCAGCGCGATCTGCGGGAACACCGTCAGCACCACGATGCCGAACAAAAGCAATAGCCAGTAAGGCAGCGCCGCGCGCGCGGCTTCGATCAGCGTGACTTCATTGTTGGTGATGCCGGTGATCACGAACAGATTCATGCCGACCGGCGGCGTCAGCATCCCCACCTCGATCAGGATGGTGATGATCACACCGAGCCAAACCGGATCGAAGCCTGCCGCTGTCATGACCGGGAACACGATCGGGAGCGTCATCAACATCAGTGAGATGCCGTCGAAGAAGCAGCCGAGGATCAGATAAAATACAGTCACAGCCAGGAGGACCGCATTCGGGCCAAGCGAAAGTGACTTAATCCAACCCATCACCTCATGAGGTAGACCGAGGATGCTGATTGCTTGCGCCAGAATAAGCGCGCCCAGGATGATCACGCCAATCGCAACGAAAATCTGGACAGAATTGACGAACGCCCGCCACAGCTTGGCGACTGTTAAGTCGCCCCATAGGAAGCCGAGGATAATCGACGCCGCGACCCCCAAGCCAGCAGCTTCGGTCGGTGTTGCCAAGCCAAGATAGATCGTGCCCAACACCGCGAAGATTAGGAAGCCCAGCGGCCAGATCTTGAGGAGATTGAGGAACGCCTGTCCCCAATTGATTTGCGCCGTCTCCACGGGCACCAGATGCGGGTTACGCTTCGTGATGACGTAGATCAGCACCATCATGAAGACCGCGAGCATGATGCCTGGAATAATGCCAGCGAGAAAAAGCTTGCCAATCGAGACCTGCTGGGTCGCACCGTAAAGCAGCAACGACAAGCTCGGCGGAATGAGAAGACCCAACGTTCCGCCAGCAGCCAGCGTCCCGACCACGGTTGGGCGGTCATAGCCGCGCCGTTTCAGTTCTGGATAGGCGACAGATCCAACCGCGGCAGCAGTCGATGTGCTGGCGCCTGATACAGCACCGAATAGAGCGCTGACCGCGATATTAGTGTGCAGCAGTTTACCTGGGATTTTGGCGAAGAATGGGGCCAGCGCGGTGTAAAGCCGGGAACTGACCCCACTCACCAGCATGATGTCGCCCATGAAGATGAACAGAGGTACCGCGCTCAGCGTGAACTCTGTAAACAAATTCCAGACTGCGGTGACGGCCAGATCGCTCGCCCCGCCAGCCGCGAACTGAAGAATTCCGAGGCCGATCAGAGCCAATCCGATACCGATCGGAATGCCCGTCAAAGCGGTGACCGCCATCCCCCCAAATAGCAGTGCCCAAACCATTAAATTACCCCACCGCTCGCTGCGCCATCATCCTGAGTTTTCGGAACGACTATGCGTATCGCGGCCGCAATTGCGGCAAGCATGCAGGATACCGGCATCAGCGCGGCCCACGGCCAGAGCAGCAGACGGCTACCCGTCGTCCGCCCACCCAATTGGTACAAAGATTTCGCGTAGTCGAATGACAGATATGCAAACCAAAGGAAAAAGATGATCATCAAAATTAGCGCGGCGATATCCGCAATGCGTCGCAATCCTGCGGGCAACAGATCCGTCACAATCGTCACCGAGATATTGCTCTGCCGATAAACGCAGACCGGCAAACCAACGAAGATCATTGCTGTGAACAGCAGACCGACCAGCTCTTCTGTGAAACTGAACGGATCGCCGAAGGCATAGCGCATTGTCGATGCGAGAACGACAAAGACCGTCATCAATATAGCGGCCACGGCAGATAAAATCGCCACACCTGACGTCAGGCTATCTGCCAATCGCAAGATACTTCGCATCTGTGATTCCCCATGGAAAAAAGCGGAGGCTTACGCCTCCGCTTTTCAAAATCACTGAACGACCTTGCTGATCGCTTCGTAGTCGTTCTGTGCCTTGTCGCCGAGGCTCTTCGAAAGATCGCGCCACACTTCGCGCGCTGCGTCGGTGAAGGTCTTCTGATCGGCCTCCGAGAACGGAGCCAGCAGCTTGCCGCCAGTCTCCTTGAACACCTTCAGTGCCTTCTCATCGTTTTCGCCGCTGAGATACGACTTGAACGAAGCCTCTTCAGTTTCCTGCGCTGTTTTTGCGACCAGGGCTTGAAGCTCAGGCGAAAGCGCATCGAAGCTCGACTTGGAAACAATCAGATTGAGCGGGTGAAGGACGTAGGGGAACAGATAGCTGGCATGAGGGGCAACCTCTTGCAGCGAAACAGAGATAGCCAGACCGATCGGATAGACCGCGCAATCAACGACTCCTGTCTGCATCGCCATGTACAGATCGTTCTGACCGATCACCTGAGCCGAGACGCCGAGCTTACGGAACAGGTCGACGTGGAACTGCTCCCAAACGCGAACCTTCTTTTTACGCAGTTGCTCAAGGCTGTTGATCGGCTCCTTGCACATGATGTGGCTGTCGCGAACCGCATGCGCCACGAAGCCCAACAGCTTGATGCCAGCCGGCTCGTAGACCTCTTCGTAAATTTTCCGGAGTGCCGGAGAAAGTTCCTTCAACTGATCAGGATTGGAGACAACTCCCGGCGGCAAGGTCGACGCGATTTGGGGAACGTCGCGCGTCATGTAGCCGGGGTAAAGTCCCGCTGCCTGAATGACAGAACCGCGCGGCAGGATACGCAGCATGTCGATATCTTTAACGCCAAGGCTTCCGCCGCTGTAGAGCGTGATGTTGAGCTTATCGCCGGCAGCGGCGTTCACCTTGTCGACAAAAGACTGGTAGGACTGCGCTTCAGGACGCGCAGACACCCACACCATGTGCATTTTCCAATTGGTCTCGGCTGCCAGGGTCGCGGGTGCTGTAGCTCCCGTGATCGCTGCCACGCCAAGTGCACACGCCATGGCGAAGCCGAACGAAATTCTCGATTTCTTCATTTTCCCTTCCTCTCGCTTTTACGGTCTTATTTTCGAATTTTAGAGCCCAGTGTCTGCATCAGGTTTCATTTAGTCGCGTAGGTTGTCCGCGCCGCGTCCTGACTGGTTTTACCGTTGGCCACATCAGTGCCCACGGCGTCGCGATCACGCTTGCCCGGATTTCCGAAGCCGCCACCGCCAGCAGTTTCGATCACAACCCGATCGCCCGGGAATAGTCGGGTAACAAGTTTTGATGGCACCGTCTCGGTTTCACCGCTATTCCGATAGATTGTGGACCGCGCCATGATGCCTGCTTGGCCGCCGAAGGCGCCGGATGCGGCGCAGAAGTGCCGCTCACCACGATGCGTGAATGTGACTTCGCCTTCCAGCACCTCGTATTCGCGCACGATTCCAAGACCGCCTCGGAAGGTACCGGCGCCGCCCGAGTCCTGACGCAGGCTCGTCCGATGGATGCGGATCGGGGCATCGCGCTCGAAGGATTCAACCGGCAAGT
>JAEYYQ010000253.1 GCA_023428365.1 Pseudomonadota bacterium
GCCCTGGAAGATCTCCAGGCGTTGGCATGATTCCGAGCCAGGGGCTCGACTTTTGATCGCCCCATAGCTAAATAGTAGAATAATTCTAAACCGCAGACGCGAGCGTCTGCGAAGCCCCTTGGGCGCTAAGGAGCGAACCATGTTCATTCAGACCGAACCGACACCCAATCCTGCAACGTTGAAGTTCATCCCGGGCCCTTCGGTTCTGGGAGACGGGACGGCCGATTACCGTTCCCCTGACGAGGCCAGCGATTCCCCGCTGGCCGCGCGGCTGTTCGAGGTCGACGGCGTCAAGGGCGTCTTCCTGGGATCGGATTTCATCTCCGTCACCAAGGATGACTCCGAGTGGCAGCACGTGAAGCCCGCAATTCTCGGGGCGATCATGGAGCATTTCATGTCGGGGTCGCCGGTACGCGAGACCGAGAGCGCGAATGACGTCGCAGGCGGCAATTACGACCCGAAGGACGAGGAGACCGTCCTCACCATCAAGGAGCTGCTGGATACCCGCGTGCGCCCGGCCGTAGCCCAGGATGGCGGCGATATCACCTTCCATGGCTTCCGGGATGGCGTGGTGTTCCTGCATATGCGCGGCGCGTGTGCTGGCTGCCCGAGTTCCACGGCAACGCTGCGCCACGGCATCGAGAACCTGCTGAGGCACTTCTGCCCCGACGTGCAGGAAGTGCAGGCGGTCTGAGAAATTCGACCCGGACGTTCGCTCGACTTGCGGACGTCCGATCCAGCCATCAATCTGCGCTGAACATGTCGCGGGGGTTCGGGAGTTCACAACACATTATGTCCAACCCGCTGGACTCCGCCGCACTCGATCAGCTCTTCCGCGACGCCCGAACTCATAACGCGTTCCAACCTCGCGAAGTCCCCGACAGCCTGCTGCGCGCGTTGGTCGATCTCATGAAAATGGGGCCGACGACCGCCAATTCGTCCCCCGCGCGGATCGTGTTCGTGAAGTCGCCCGAGGCCAAGCAGCGTCTGAAGCCGCATTTGTCGGACGGCAACCGCAAGAAGACGATGGCCGCACCGGTCACGGCCATCATCGCCTACGACCTCACATTCTACGAGCATCTGGGCAAGCTGTTCCCACACGAGCCGGACGCCCCCTCCTGGTTTAAGGGCAAGCCCGATATCGCGACCACGGCGTTGCGTAACGGGTCGCTTCAGGGGGCCTATCTGATCCTCGCTGCCCGTGCGCTCGGCCTCGATGCCGGTCCAATGTCGGGGTTCAATAACGCTGGCGTCGACCGCGAGTTCTTCGCAGGCACCGACGTGAAATCGAACTTTCTCTGTAATCTGGGTTATGGCGACCCGAAGGGTTTGTTCCCGCGCTCGCCCCGTTTCACCTTCGACGAGATGGCGAAGATTCTCTAGGCGGTCCGGTCGCGCTCAGGACCACGGCGGAAACGGATCCGTGAGGTTCGACTGTGCCCCCGAGCCTACGCGCTCCTCAGGCATGAGGCACGCATTCAGGCTGGCGGTCATGCCGTCCTGATCCATCGATGTGCTGCCGATAAAAACCAGCTCCTGGCGGCGATCACCCCAGGACGGGTGCCATCCGCGTTTGATCCGCGCGATCATGGCCGGATCGTCGGGCCAATGCTTTTGGGGCACCGCCGCCCACCAGTATCCGGCCGCCTGGGTTTGGATCAGAGCGCCGGCATGACTGAGCTCCCCCACCCACTGTGGCCGTGAGGCGAGCCAGAAGAAGCCCTTGGCGCGCACCACATTGGGCCAGGGATTGTTGATGAAGGCGTGCAGTTTCGCGGGATCGAACGGCGCGCGGGCCCGATAGACGAAGCTCGTGATGCCGTACTCTTCCGTCTCCGGAACATGATCCTTGAAGCCGTTCAGTTCCTTGAACCAGGTCGGATGCTTGTGTGCGGCTTCGAAGCTGAACAATCCGGTATCCAGGATCGCATCGAGCGGAACGCGGCCTTCTGTTGTCTCAATGAGGCGGGCATCGGCGTTGAGCGCACGGATGATCAACCGCGCCGCGTCGCGTTGTTCCGGGGTAGCGAGGTCGATCTTGTTGAGGATGACGACATCGGCGAACTCGATCTGTTCGACCAGTAGTCCGACGAGCGATCGGACATCCTCCTCACCCAATGACTGGCCGCGATCACCCAGAAAATCTTCCGAGCTATAGTCCTTGAGCAGATTGGCGGCATCGACGACCGTGACCATCGTATCCAGCCGGGCGACATCGGACAGGCTCTCTCCGCTATCGTCACGAAACTCGAACGTCGAGGCCACCGGCAGCGGTTCCGATATTCCGCTCGACTCGATCAGCAGGTAGTCGAACCGCCTCTCCGCCCCCAGCCGTCGGACTTCCTTCAGCAGGTCATCGCGCAGCGTGCAGCAGATGCAGCCGTTGGACATCTCCACGAGCGTCTCTTCGGTACGCGAGAGGTTGGCACCGCTATCGCGGATGAGGTCGGCATCGATGTTCACCTCGCTCATGTCATTGACGATCACCGCGACCTTGAGGCCCTGACGATTGTTGAGGACGTGATTGAGCAGCGTGGTTTTCCCAGCTCCGAGGAAGCCCGACAGCACGGTGACCGGCAGCCTGGTATCCGTCTTGCTCCCGGCAGCGCCGGATAGGTGATCTCTGAGTTGGGCGTCCATGAACGTGTCTCCGTGCTGTTTCAATAATTGTTACGTTATAACATTTCTTAAATCAACCGCGAGCATGGCGACCACCCACATTGAGGCGCGCGTTGCTACGTCCGGCCGCTGGAATGTCCCGGTCATCGCGGCTATAGGCTGACGCGATGAACATCCTGGCTTTCGATACGTGCCTTGGCGCCTGTTCGGCGGCTGTCCTGCTAGATGAGCAGGCGGGCGAACCGCGCTGCGCCTGGCGTCATGAGCGGATGGCGACCGGTCACGCCGAGCGTCTGATGCCGATGATCGATGAGGTGCTTCGCGAAGCCGGCCGAACCGTGGGCAGTCTCGATGCCATTGCGGTGACGGAAGGTCCGGGAACGTTCACCGGCATTCGCGTCGGCGTCGCGGCCGCGCGCGGGTTTGCGCTCGCTACGGGGCTGCCGATCCGCGCGACGACCTGCCTGCATGTCATGGCGCATCAAGCGATTGCCGAACTGGGCGAGTTTGGAGACCGGAAGCTGGTCGTGTGCATGGATGGGCGCGCCGGGCAGGCCTGGGTCCAGACGTTCGACGGCCGCAGCGGCGATGCGGTATCGGCAGCCGGATTGATGGCGCCGGCTGAGGCAGCGGCCGATATGCCCGATGACGTCGTGTGCATCGGCTCCGCCGGTGCTGCACTCGCTGCAGTTCTGAAGGAATCCGGCGGTCGAGCAGAGGCGCTGCTCCCCGATCTGCAACCCGACGCGCGCATGCTGGCGCTTCTGGCTCCGACACTTGAGGTGCGTAAGCCCTTGCTGCCGCTCTATCTGCGCGCGCCGGATGCGAAGCCGCAGATCGGCAAATCGTTGCCACGCGCATGACGCAGGCAGCCGATCCGAGCCTCGTCATTGTCTCAGCCGGTCTGAAAGTGGCCGCTGATCTCGCTGAACTGCACCGGCAAATCTTCGATCCCGCATGGGATGAGGCCAGCATGACCGCGATGCTGCAGCACGCAGGATCCATCGCATGCCTAGCAATGGCGGGTGAAGCAGACACAAAGGTCGGATTTGCGATGGGCCGGGTCGTGGCGGACGAGGCCGAAATCCTGACCATCGGGACCCTGGCCGAATGGCGCCGCCGGGGCGTCGCGGCGCGTCTGGTCGACGAGCTGTCGCGCCTCGCTGCACAAGGCTGAGCGGAGCGTTTGTTTCTTGAGGTCGCCGCCGATAATGACGCGGCCCAGGCGCTTTATCTAAAGCATGGCTTTACGCGCGCCGGGGTGCGTCGCGGCTATTATGAAAGATTCGGTGGGAGCCTCGTTGACGCAGCTATCCTGGTCAAACGTCTTGGCCCGTGATCGGCGTGGGTGGACGGACCGGGCGAAGCGCCATTATATGCCGTCATGACGAGCAAGGACGAAAATAGCGCTCGCCGGAAAGGCAGTCCGAAAGCGGGCGAAAGCCGCATCGAGCGGATGTGTGCGGATCACGGTCTGCGCATGACCGGCCAGCGGCGGATCATCGCCCGCGTGCTATCCGACGCGGAAGACCACCCGGATGTCGTCGAGGTGTTTCGGCGGGCCAATAGCATCGATCCGCGGATTTCGATGTCGACCGTCTATCGGACGCTTAAGTTGTTCGAGGATAAAGGAATTTTGGAACGTCGTGAGTTCGGCGCCGGTCGCCGCCGCTACGAGGAAGCAACCCGTGAGCATCACGACCACCTGATTGACGTTGAAACCGGGCGAGTGATCGAGTTCCGCAATGAGGAAATCGAGAAGCTGCAGGAGCGTGTGGCGCGGGAGCTTGGCTTCGAATTGGTCGGGCATCGGCTGGAGCTGCACGGTGTGCCGTTGCGACAGAAGAGATCCTGAGACCGGATCGCAGCGATCGAGATCGGATTGATCCAGACCATGGCCTCCGGTCCTTCCGAACTTCGAGTGAAACACCGCCCTGGTGCGCTGAGGGCCACGGCGGTGCTGTCCGCGTTCATGGCGCTCACTTGTCCGCTGATGCCGGTGCAGGCGCTGCTCCTGAAGGTATCGCCCCGTTCCGCCCGCCGCTTTCCGCATTGGTATCATCGCAAGGTGTGCCGGTTGCTCGGCATCCGCCTCCACATCGAAGGCAAGATCGCCAGCGATACGCCGGTCCTGGTCATCGCGAATCATACGTCCTGGCTGGATATTCCTGTCCTGTCGGCGGTCGCGCCGCTGTCGTTCGTGGCCAAGAAGGAGGTTGGCACGTGGCCGTTCGTGTCCTCCCTCGCCCGGCTTCAGCGGACGGTGTTCGTGGATCGCAACAAGCGGGCGTCAGTGGGCGATACCGCAGGGGAAATCACGCAACGTCTCCGAACGGGCGACACGGTCGTGCTGTTTGCGGAGGGCACATCCAGCGACGGCAACCGCGTCCTGCCGTTCAAGACGTCGCTGTTTGCGGCCGCAAAGCCGTCGCGAGTGGACGCTGATGGTGATCCCGGCACCTGCGTCCAGACACTGGCGATCGTTTACACGCACCTTCACGGTGTACCGCTGAGGCGCGCCGATAGGCCGCTGGTTGGCTGGTACGGCGATATGGAGATGGGAAGCCATGCCTGGGAACTTCTGAAGGCCGGCCCGCTCGATGTACGCATCCGTATCGGTGAGCCGGTACCAATTTCCCGGTTTACAGATCGCAAGGACCTCGCCCGCTATAGTGAAGCCGAAGTGCGGCAGGCGGTGACGGGGCTGTTGCGTGGTGATGCGACCGTTTCCGCCGAACTAGCCGCGAACCCAGACTTGTCTGAGAAACCACTACAACAATAAAAGCGCTCGGCTCCTCTCGACGGGCAACACACGAGCGATTAAACATTCCTGTCATATATTGCTGCGTTGCAGCACATCCGTGGACTGCGACCTATCGTCGAGGGAACCTAAGCCGTAGCTTGGCCGTCTTTATGGTGCACTGCGAACAAGTTGGTCGGATATCCGTCCGTCTTGTGATGGAACGAGGTTAACGCATGTCGGACACCCGGAAGGTGTTCATTAAGACGTTCGGCTGTC
>JAEYYQ010000280.1 GCA_023428365.1 Pseudomonadota bacterium
AACAGCCCGGCCATCGATGTGGGCGTCAATCCCGATCCGGTATCCTCGACACGCAGAATAACGTTCCAATGGCCGCTCGGCCGCATCTCAGCCGACGCCGAAACCAAAACGCCGCCGCTCTCGGTGAACTTCACCGCATTTCCAGCAAGATTGAGCAGAATCTGGCGAACGCGCGTCTCATCGCCGATCACGCGCCTGGGCAGGTTCGGATCAACCGTCCAGGCGATCTGAATCCCCTTCTCATGCGCTTTCGTAGCCAGCAGCTCAACCGCACCCTGGATGCAGGCTTCGAGGTCGAAAGCGCCTTCCACGATTTCAATCTTGCCGGCTTCGATTTTCGAAAGGTCGAGAATTTCGTTGATGAGAACGAGCAGGGTTTGAGCTGATCGGTCGATCGCCTTGGTGAAGGTTTCCTGTTCGGCCGTCAGCGGCGTCGCCAGCAGCAGATCGGCCATACCCAGAATACCGTTCATCGGCGTTCTGATCTCATGGCTCATCGCCGCCAGAAAACGCGACTTGGCGCGACTTGCCGTCTCGGCCTGTTCGCGTGCTTCGGCGAGCTGAGTCTGTGCGGCACGTTGCTCAGTTACGTCCCGCCCAACGCGCTGCATCTCTTCGTGACCGTGGCCGGCGACGTCCGCAGCGCACTCTTCCCAGGCATACCAGCGCGGGCCAAGGACGGTTTCAAGCTGCTGAACGAAGGATCGCGTGCGACGGGATATGCCTTGCTCGACTGAACCCGAGCAGTCCTCGTCGAGGACAACCGGTGAGAACGCTGTGCCCAGGACTTCGTCGGACGTCACGCCGAACGTAGTACAGAACGCGCGATTGACGAACGTGAGATTGCCGTCCTCATTTCGACGCAGGATGATGTCGCTTTGACAATCAAGCAGGTCGCGATAGCGCGCTTCCGTTTCACGCATCACCCATTGCACGTCCTGCAATTGTTCGATGCGTTGATCAAGCTGCTCGCTAAGACTGCCGGCAACCTGCGACTCTGAACCCTCGGCATCAGTCAACGTCGGCGCGCTGCGAAATACCGACCGCGCGGCAAACGCCATCAGCATTCCGGCGCCGACGAGACACGCCTGCGAGAGCGGAGCTGGGATTGGCAGAATGAGGGTCGCGAAGATCAGCGCGACGCCACTCAATCCGGACAGTGCAGGAACGACAAACATCCGACTATTGAGGCGTTTCAACCATTTCAGCTCGTGGGCGATCTCAGAATCGGTCCGAGCCGCCACGGAATCTATTATTTTGGGCTGATGATTCACGCGCTGCATAGAGTTCGAACAGGTCAAATTTCGCCGTCAGGAGGGTTCACGCAAAGAAACCATCTTGGCGTTGATAAAGCCTTCAAAAATCTGGTTAATCGCCTGAAAGAATTTGGAGGGGGCGCGTGCTTTTTGTCCCGTATAGATACACGCGTTATCCTTGGGTCGCGGCGAATGTAAGCACCGCGGACCGCTTTCGAAGGCCGGTAATCTCAGGCGTCTCGCTGGGCCATCGAGTTCGCCGAGGAAAGCGCAATCGAGGGCCTTGAAGCCGCCCAACCGTTTTCGATCTTCGGCACAGGCTTCTCCGCAACGCTCGGCACATCATCGCGGCAACCAGCCATGAGCGGTTTTCCGATGTACGTATCGAGTTCGCACCGCCACCAGAGTTTCACAGGCTCGACGAAGTTCACCTGGCGGCGTGCGCTGTCGGCAATGCGATAGCGCGGATGGTATCGCCAAAGCCGCCACGCCGTCAGATACCGCATGCGGGTTAAACGTCCCCAGCCGATGATGCTGCGCAGCCCGGGCAATGTCTGCATCCGAGACACGAGAGAGCGATGCCGCGTGCCGAACTTCTTCCAGTACCAGCTCCCGAAGGCGAGATCGGCGACTCGCACCCAAATGCGCCGCACCACCGGCACAAGAAATGCGATCGGGAAAAGAATGAGCACCGAGTGGAGATAAACTTGGCTGGCAACGAGGACGCCGACAGCAAAAAGCTTCCAGACCAGCGGTAAGGCCTGCCACTTGTTCCGGGCATTGGTGATCATCATGCGCAGCCGGCTGCGCCAATTGCGAGCGCGCCGCACTTTATCTTCGCTGATGACGACACTCGCCGCATAGCCAAGGCCTATTCCGCCGATGACTTTGGCGATGCGGGAAAGGCGACGCCAGCCGACGCCTCTAGCCAGCAAGCCGACGAGGCTTCCAAGGAGGCGAGCCAGCATATTGACGAACAGCGCTAGCCCATTCCAAAGGAATCGGACAGCAGCTGCAAGCGCGTCCTGCCCCGTCAGCGACCATACGCCGACGGAGGCGACTACGGCGATCACCACAAAGGTGACGTACCAGCCAAACTGTCCTTTTTCTCTCGCCACGAATCCCCCCGGATGAGCGACCCTCGCACCTCTAGGACGTGGTAGGCATAGTTCCCATTCCTGGCACATCCATGACGCAATTGGCGCAGAGAGGCCAGAGCGCAACCTAATACGTCAACAGGCGATGTCTATCGCTCACACGTTATTGAGCGCTATGCGCGGCCAATGCGACACGCTCAAGAAAGTCCGCAAGATTCTCCGTCATATGATGAACGTGCTCGGGCGGCTCCGTCCAAGAGCGAATCTTGTGCTGAATCGGATGGTCATAGTAGCTCGAATGCACGAGTACGGTCGTCATTCCAAGCACATGCGGCGCTTCCAGATTGTGCGGCATGTCTTCGAACATCGCGGCGTTCTGCGGCGCAACGCCGTGGCGGCGCACCATACGGTCGAACGCGTCGGCTTCCGGCTTAGGAACGAACTCGCACGCCGCGATATCACAAATGTCTTCGAACAAGTGCAGCACACCGAGCTTCTTGGCGACGCGTTCGGCGTGCCAATGCGACCCGTTCGTGAAGATCAGGCGGCGGCCCGGCAATCGCTCGATCGCGGAGGCGAGTTCGGGATGCGCATTGACGACCGACAGATCGATATCGTGGACGTAGTCGAGGAACGCCTTGGGCTCGAGCTTGTGGACTTTCATCAGTCCGGACAACGTCGTGCCGAACTGGCGATAGTAGCTCTTCTGCAGATGCCGGGCATGTTCGAACGGCACGCCGAGGTACTTCGCGATGAACTCCCCCATGCGCTGATCGACTTGCGCAAACAGGTTGCACTC
>JAEYYQ010000311.1 GCA_023428365.1 Pseudomonadota bacterium
GCATTCCGGCTTTTGTAAACGTCGTAGCTGGTGCTGATGTCATGCTTCAGGGCGCCGCGCATTTTCAGCTTTGCCATGTAGTTTGGTACGTCCCAACCGGCTTCGGGCACGGGATAATCGAGAATGACGGTTTTGCCGCTGCCCAATAGTTCGTGGATGCCCTCGGAAATAGCCTCGGCCAAAGTTATTTCGCGTCCTGCCCGTTCGACATCCGGGTAGAAGACAGTCGGGCTGCCCAGCTCAATTCCGCCTTCACCGTTGTCGAAGCGCGAGATTTCGAATTTCGTCGCCCAGCGAGCTGCAATCACGACGTACTCGATCGATGGCGTCTTCTTCAGGTAATCATAGATATCATCCTGCTGGCGGCATCGGTCTCCGGTCATTTCGCGCAGAAAGTTGCGCACGGGCGCACATCCGGCGACATGGAGCGCGACGACACTGACAGTCCCTTTTGCGACAAGGCTTGGCCCAGAACAGGCGCCAGCGAGCCGGCGTGCGAATCTCCAATCAGAGCCACATTCGGCGTACCTTGCCCGAACTGGCAGGCTTTGCTCAGGTCGTCATCCTTGTCGCGTCGGCACCGCCACTTCTCGACTTGCGGCATGGAAAGCAGAAACTCGCCTTTCGGAAAACGATCTTCGAAGCCATTCGTCAAACGGCCGGCCGTGAAAAACGCGATGACACACTTCGATATTGCAATGTCGTCCCGCCCCTCCGCACTCGGCTGCCTGCATGGTCTGCAAGTCCGCGAGTGGGTGGCGCAACTTAGGTTCGACCGCGCGTGTTTGTCTACCTGGAAAGATAGGTCGAGGACGGACGTGGATACTCGACGGAACAGGCTAGAATGGCGCCTTATCGGCTTTCAGGAAGTCGCCGGTGACATTGCCCGACAGGTCGATGTTGTCCGGGTTGAGGTGCATCACCGGTGCGCCGGGCGACAGATCGAACTTTGTCAGATCGGCCCAGATCACGTTCGGGCTATTCGTGAGCTCGAAATAGTAGCGCTTGTCGGTCAGGTTCATCGCCGTGCGGTATTCGGTATTGTAAATGCCGAAGCCCTTGTACGGCGCGCCAAACGGCACGGAGACGTTGCGCGCGATCGCTAGGATCGATGCGATGGCTTCCCGTTCTGTTTTGGGCTCAGGCAGCATGGCGCTGTAGTAGGCGGCACGCTGGAAGCGATCCGTGGCATTGACGTTGCCGGGCAGAGGCATTTCGCTGCTGGGCTTTGAGAAGTCCTGCTTTTTGAGAAGTGCAAGCTGCTGGTCGTAAGTCGGATCGTTGGTCATGATCCGAAACTCCTTGCCGTGATGGATCACGGGCTTGCCATCGATGTACTCGATGATGGCGGAGTCGCCGCTGGCGTCTTCGATGGCCAGATGCACGGTTGCCTTGCTGCCGCGTGCCTCGATCATCACCGGCTGAATGTCATCGAGGAGCGCGATCGCCTCCGTCACGTTGGCCGCGTTATCGAGAATGTATTGAGCCCACAGTCCGGCATGCACGCCTGCCTTCTTGGGATCGCGAGGGCCGAAATCGGTCGCAGTGAGATAGAGCATGTGAGCGCCGAGGCCCTGCTCGTTGAAGCCGTCCGCTGTGCCGATGCCGTACATGGTCGTGACCATGCTGCCATATTTCGACGTCCAGCGGGCCGGATTGTCTTTCACGACGACGTCCGGACCAGCGCGGCTTCCATCACGCTCCATGCCGCGCGGGAAGACGGTGAGGATGGGATCCGTGGATTGGGGCCAGTCCATCGTCCGGCCAACCACGACGGCGAGCTTGTTGTCGTTCCACAGGATTCGGCTGCAGGCGTCAGCCGTATGCACGGTGACGAGCACCATGCCTATTCCGAGAAGGGAAGACAGAGATCGGCGAAACATGGGCATCCTCATCGTAACATCGAATTGAATACGGATCGACAGCTAACAGATGCAGGACCTCGTGGGTTGGTTCATTTCCAACCTGGTAAAGCGACGTCTAATGTGGATCGTAAAAGGCGCTTATTTTGTCCGCTTGGGCACAACGATATTACCCTGGCCGTCCACCTTGGGGCGATGAATGGTGAAGGTCGTTTCAGGGGTCACCACCGCATAATCCATGTATCCCAGCCGTGCGATCGGTCGCATGCCTGCGGTGTCAACGATGCCGTCCTTGATGAAGGCGTCGTCGATGTAGATACCGACCACCATACCGAGGACGACCATGTGACCGCTCGGCGTGATCCCGTCGGCATTTGGAAGGTCGATCGTCTTCCAGTAGCGGCACTCCAGTGAGACCGGGCTTTCGTTCACGCGCGGAGGGCGGACGAGCTGGGATGGAGCCGTGGTCAGGTTGGCGAGTGGGAACTCATCGACCCCATGTGGCAGATCCGCTGACGTCGTGTTCATCTCATAGCGCAAATCCCAGGTCGCCAGCGAGCAGACGAACTCGCCGGTTTCCTCGGCGTTGCGTACGCTATCTTTGCGGCCGCCGGAGCTGAACATGACGTAGTGCGCGTTGCTGCCGATAGCTTTGAAGAAGCTGTACGGCGCGATGTTGATGACGCCATCCTCGCTGACTGTCGAAACCCATCCGATGGGACGCGGCACAACGACAGC
>JAEYYQ010000328.1 GCA_023428365.1 Pseudomonadota bacterium
CCATCACGTATTCGCGCAGGAACACCTGATGCGAGGGATGCGACGTGTAGGTTTGGTTCTGATCGACCCACGGCGTAGTGACGTTCGCCGCGCCGTCACCGACCGTGGCGCGGGTCATCGCCATGAAGTTGGTGTGCGGAGAATCCGGATTGTAGAGCGGGTCATCGGGCTGCAGCGGGATGTACACAGTGCCATTGCCGCCCTTTGAAACCAAGTCCAGGCCGTGATCGAAGAACTGACCGAACAGCGTGAACCATGAGTTGTAGGAGGCCGACAGCCCCTCGTCCGGCGCCACGTTCGGCAGCTTGACCGTCGGGCCATCCATTTCAATGCCCCACTCCCCAAGTTCAGCCTCTAAAGCATCGGCGCTTTCCTGTACGGCGCCTTGGGCAGCCTCTACGACGGCATTTGCTGTCGCTTCCGCTTGTACTGCGGCGTTGTATGCGTTGAAGAGAGGCGTCAGTTCTGCCCCGCTTTGAATGCCGTCTATCAGTGCCTGTTGCGCAGCGATTGCGGCCGATTGCGCGACCGCGAGACCTGCTTCGGCAAGCTGCAGCGCTTCCAACGCAGCGGGATGCGCCTGATGCGCCGCGCGGATAGCCGTCACGCCTTCAACGATCTCGGCTTCCGAGTAGCCGGCGTGGCGCAGTGCGGCCGCGATGACAGCCGGATTTGAGAGCGTTTGGTCGACGACCAGATTGGAAATGATGCGCGGATCGGCGTCTGCTACGCTGCCCGGCGCCCCGTAATTGTTGTTTCCAAGGGTAACTTCACCTGGAGTGCCAGTGCCAAACACAATGCTATCATCATTTTCATTGACCCAATTCGGGGTGGTCAGCCGCGGAAACGGCTCGCCCGAAGCGCCCCACTGCTCGCGGCCAGGAACGATGTTGTTATAGCTGCCATCAACGGTACGGAGGCCAAGCGGCAGTAATGGGCTGTCCACCAATTCCGTCAGGGGCGTGCCACTGGCGTGGGCTTCCGCGATCCTGATCTGCTCGAGAATGAATTGCAGGTCATGTTTGTTGACAGTGAAAGTCATGGCCGCTTACTCCCAACTCTGAATCAGTTGAAATTGTGCGTGCGCGTGCGGAACGGTGACGTTCCAGCGCTGGACTGCGAAGTGTGACGTTCGATTGGAATTGGCTGGAGGCGCGTGCCGTCCGGCAACGAACCATCGCTGCGGGGCAACTGAGTGCGCTCATCAATGGCGAGCCATTGCTTCAGATGTTCATGCGTGCTTACGGCAACTTTTCGTGCTGCAGCCCGCGTATTGTTAATCAGTTTACGCAAAACCAGCATACTGAAACTCCGTACTGACGCATTTAATGCCACCGGTGGTTGTGGCGAGGCGCGTATCCGATGACGAAAAGCAATTCGTGCTACGTATACAGATCATTCCAGGCTACAATTCCGCCAGTGTGAGACGGCGTTTAATAGTATGTTTACAGAATGACGCAGGAAGCGACAGGGCAGGACGTCCAACGATCAACAGGGACTATGGACCGTCCCGCGATCAGACCTTGGTCTGATCGTTTTCGGACCATTGGCCTAGCGCACCTTCTGGACCAGTGGTCCAAACGCACTCTTTCCACCCGATTTGTTATCGTTTCTTCGGCGGCGATCTGCGTGCTCATGCTGGCAATCGGCGCATGGATAGACAACCGTATCCGCCTCAGCGTCATACAGAACGCTTCGTCCGGATCGGCACGCTATGTCCAGATGCTGGTCGAGAGCCACGTGCAGGAATTGGCGACACGCAAGTGGCTATCCGAGGAGTCCATTCGTTCACTCACCCAGCTGTCGACAACGACCGATCTGGGGCGAAGAATACTTGCGGTAAAGATCTGGCGATCGGATGGAACGATCGCATTTTCGACAAATGATAGCAGTGTCGGTATTCGGCCGCCCGCAACGCCAGAATTGACAGGAGCCCTTGCGGGCCTTGTCATGGCTGACTTCGATGATCGAATTGACGCCGAGTCGTCGACAGAGCGCACCTATGGCGTGCCGATATTTGAAATATATGTTCCCATTTTTGAAACCGGGACACAGCGTATTATCGCTGTTGCGGAATTCTACGAGGATGCCACTGAACTCGTTCTCGATTTCAACGCCGCCAGACAACAGAGCTGGTTTGTCGTCGGCGGTCTTACATTATGTATGCTTTTGAGCCTCATCGGTGTCGTGCATCATGGCTCGACGACAATCCGCGTGCTGGCAAACCGTCTGCAAAACACTGTGGCCCAGCAGAACCGGCTCTTGCAGCAAAACGACGAATTGCGCGCCCGTATAGCCCGCGCGCACCTGCAAAGCGCGGAGAATACCGATAGGCAATTGCGCCGACTTGGCGCCGACCTGCACGATGGCGCGGCGCAACTCCTCAGCTTGGCCCTTCTCCGTCTGGACGATCTGGCGCCAGTCGAAGAGAGCCCAAGGGAGGATACAACCGCCGAGCGCGTAGAATCGTTCGTCGCCGTCCGCCAAGCTTTACGTGATGCTCTCACGGAAGTAAGGGACGTCTCATCGGGTATTTCGCTGCCGCACCTCGAAACACAGCGGCCTGCTGACGTCGTCCGGTCAGCCATCACCATGCACGAACAACGGACGAAAACGCGCGTCGAAGCTGAGCTTCTGCCGCTTCCGGATGAACTTCCGCTGATTATCAAGACCTGCATATTCCGCTGCATTCAGGAATGTTTGAGCAATGCCTTCAGGCACGCTCAGGGGAAGGGCCAGTTCGTCTCAGCGTGGAGCCGTGCAGGGGCAATAAACCTCATCATCAAGGACAAGGGATCGGGCATGCCCGACCTCGCCCAAAGCAAAACTGGAACCACTTTAGGTTTGGCGGGTCTTCGTTATCGTGTTGAAGCTTTGAATGGCCGCTTCGAGATCCGCGCTGCTGAGGGCGGCGGCACGTTGATTTTTGCAAGTCTTCCATTGGAACAGTTGGTATGACCCTGCGCATTGCCATTATAGATGACCATCCGTTGATGCGGCAGGGTATCGAATACACGCTGCGCCGCGAGAAGGACTTTCATGTCATCGCGACAGGTGGAACGGTAGATGAAGCGGTGGCGATAGCGCAGGACCATGCGCCGGACGTTATTTTGCTCGATATCAGTTTGCCGGGATGCGGCTTGGCTGCGGCAAAGACAATAACCGCAGCCAATGCAGCAATTCGTATTCTTATTCTGACCGTTTCGGAACGGCATGAGGACGTCTCGGCCGCGCTCAAGGCGGGAGCACGCGGTTATATTCTCAAAGGCATTGGCGGCAGCGATCTGGTTAAAACAATTCGTTCGGTCGCTGCCGGAGAAACCTACATCACGCCCCAATTCGCAGCACGTCTGCTGACAAAACCAACCGAACTCGTGGACGCTGCAGCCGATACGGTTGGCCAGCTCAGTCTGCGCGAACAGCAAATCCTGACAGAAGTATCCATCGGTCTGACTAACAAGGAAATCGCGAAGAAGCTCAACCTGAGCGAAAAAACCGTGAAGCACTACATGAGCGGCGTTCTACAGAAGCTCAGCGCCCGTAACCGGGTCGAAGCCGTTGTTGCGTCGAGGCGGCTGATGGCAGCGCAAGCAGCGAAATGAATGGGTGGCGAGTTAAGGCGACAACCTCACCACGCTCAAAAGGCCCTTCTCGCCGTAAACCGATCGGCGGAATCCAGCCGCCGCCACTCTCTGCCACGCGGTCCGTCATCGCGGTCCCGTCGCGGCAACGGAAATGGAAACGAGCCGTCGCCGCCAAAATCCGGCCGGCCGCGTTGGTAGCGCAATCCGAATCCTGCCCGGATCAGATCCTACAGAATGCCGCTGCGGACGACGCCCTCGAGAATTTGCGCGAGCACCTTTCCGAGCTGGTTGTCGTTCTCGAATGTCGCATTCGGATGGTCGTAGCCGGTACCACGGAACCGGTCCCGCGTGCGCTCCACTTCAACGCGCCGGCAGCTGGGACGAGGCGTTCGCTGGCGATGCGGTGCTCACTGCGGCGATGCTCGATCGCGTCCTGCATCACGCGGCGGTCGTCCAGATCAGCGGCGAGAGCTACCGGCTCAAGGACAAACGCCGCGTCGGCATCATGGCGCGACCACAGCGCAGCGAGAAGGCGAAGGCAGAAACGAACGTGTGACGCCATTGCTCCCGCGGGCGGGAGCAATGGCGTTGATGGAGGGTGGGTCAGCTTCAAGGTGCCGTTGACACAATAGCTGTCGGCAAATTTTATACCTGCGGCCGTCATTGTACTGACAGCCGCCGTCTTGGCTTTGACAGGTGCAGGCCAAGGTCGGGGGGCCTCACACGCTTGCAGCCGCTTCGACGGGCAGCCCCGCCGCCTTCCACTCCGGGAACCCGTCCTCAAGTCGATGCACTGTGTACCCACGCTTCCTCAGCAGCGCCACCGCCTCGAACGACAGGACGCAATACGGCCCACGGCAGTAAGCGACGATCTCGCGCCGCTTGGACAGCTCAGCCAATCGCTCTTCCAGCTCCGGCCAGGGGATGTTCAGCGCCGACGGCAGATGCCCCAACGCGAACTCCGCTTCAGGCCGGACATCAAGCACGGTCACGAGCCCGTCGCGCAGTCGTTTGACCAGCGCTTTGCGCGTCACAGGCTCCATCTGATCACGCGCGCGGAAGTAGGAGGCCATCACCCGCTCGATCTCGGCGGCATTGAGTTCGCCGACCCTTCCAAGCGCCTTCAGCAGCGCAACGACATCGTCTTCTCCTGCGAGCGAGTAGAGCACGCGCTTGCCGTCACGACGCGTCGCAACCAGAGCTGCGCGCCGCCAGAAGGGCCTGCCCGATACTCCGATCCCTGAGATCTGCATCCTCAATCCAGACTACCGATGCGCCGTACAGAGAGACACCGGAGGCCATCGAAGCGGCACGCACCGCAGGCATCCTTGCGGTCGAGATGGAGGCCGCCGCTCTCTACGCTTTCGCGGAGGCGCGGAACAAGCCGGTACTCTGCTTTGCCCATGTGACGAACCAGATGGGCCAGATCGGGGACTTCGAGAAGGGCGAGACCAATGGCGTGCCCGCATCAATTGTACTGGTTCATGCCGTCGCCGATTGCTGGCTGCGTGCCCGCCACGGCGTTCGACGGTAGTGTTTACGAAGTGGGCTGACTGGATGGTAGACCGGATCGCCAATCCGCCCCACGAAGGTAGGTAGGTGTGTGGGTAAATTCAGATTTGCAGAAAAATCCCAGCAAAATCAATATTCTTTGGCGGAGACGGGGTCCGCCAATTTATGTTGAAATCAGAGCAAAATTTCGCCATTTCCTTCTTTAGCCTACGTTTCAGCCTACGGTGTTGAACCAGCACTATCCGCCTCTGCAGCGTCGAGCCCCTGCCGCCGGGATCTGTGTGGAACTGAAAGAGTAACTGAACGGCACACGCCGAAAGGTTACCGTCGAACAAGGTTGGCGACGTGAATGTCACCTGCGACCAAAGCTGCGATCGAATGGTTAGCCGAACGCAATCGCGTCAGCATTCGTACCATGACCGTATGCTTGAGGCGCACGCCGGAAACGCCCAGCTCCAGCCTACCGGACAAACATCGACACGCCGCAGCATTGCGCCGCGTAGTGGAAAGCGTTTCATCGGTTGCGTCTACGTTTCCATTGCACTCAAGGGGCGCAGCTTTTCCGCAGTCTGGAAGGTGAAGCGGCGGCCAAGAAGAAACCGGCGACCCCGAATATCATCGGCGGAAAATCACGCTCCGCCGCCTCCGGAAAATGGATGCCGAGTCTCGATCCCTACCTGAACGAGAACTGGTGTAAGATGCATGATCATGATCGACGAGGCCCTCGATCAAATTCCCCGGACGCAAGCGCTCACACACGTCTTCGCGCAGGCAGGCGTCGGTAGCATCCCGGCAGCAATCTACATGGGTATTCACAAGCGCCTAGCGCAGCAATCGCTGCGTTATGTCGTGGTCGAACCGGAAGAGGCCAATTGCGTCTTCTTGAGTATCGCCAATGGACCGCCAACGCCCGCAGATGGAACCCTGAAGACCATCATGGCAGGGCTCGCCTGTCGGGAGATCTCTCCTGCTGCTCGGTCGATTCTGCAGTGGATCGTCAGCGAAGTTGTTACGATCACCGACGATGCTGCTAAGGTTGCGATGCTTATGCTCGCGGCTGGTAATGGCGATGTGTCGATCGTAGCAGGCGAGTCTGCCGTTGGTGGTGTCGCAACGCTCTCCGACGCTGCGACCGATCCAGCTTTACGCACCGCGCTCGGCCTCACAGATGACAGTGAGGTGCTGTTGTTCGGCTGCGAAGGTGCAAGCGATCCAGCCATCTACGACGCCATCACCGGTGAGACACCTGAGGCCGTGTTCGCGCGGCAAACCACGCCTGGCGAATGAAAGAAACTTGATCATGCTGCCGAAACCGTGAAAATCCAGGGGATCGCCGGAGTCACGCATGTCGAGCGTGGGCCTAGGGCCGGCAGGGACCGATAGCTTGGCCGATTGGCGATCGACGGCACTCAAGGTTTACAGAGATTCTCCCAAGTAATTGGTGGTCGGATGGAATGCCGGAGGGTCAACGGGTGAATGCGCAGCGGCCTGATACCCGGCAAGGCCATCTGCCCAGTTCCTCACTTTATCGGGGATGCGGAATCTGGCGGTGAGCCTGCGATCGGTAAGATGCTCACTGAATTTCCACAAATCTCAGTGGCCTGCCCCACGGAGCGATACCGGGCATTAAGTTAGGGTCGGGCCGCGATGAGCCGCTCCCAATCCTTGGACCAAGCGGAGCGTAGGGCAGAGCAGATGCTGGCGGCAAGATCGCTTCGGGCGCCGGCGGTCGATAGCCGAGCGATGAGTGCGGCCTGACGGCGTTGTAATGCCTCCGCCATCGCTCGATCAGCACGTGGGCCTCTTGAAACGTCGAGAACTGCTCAGCCGCCAGCACTCGTCACGAAGCTTGGAATTGAAGCTCTCGCAATACCCCCATTCTCCAGGGCGATCCTGGCTCGATGTAGAGCGTCTTGACGCCGATTCGCCCGAGCCATTGGCGTACGCGCTTGGCAATGAACTCAGGTCCGTTGTCTGAATGAATGTGCTCCGGTGGACCATGCTCGCTCATGAGATCAGTGAGGCGATGGAGCACGTCGTCTGATCTGTGACGCCGCGCCACGACGATCGCCAGGCAGAGCCGCGTGTATTCGTCAATCACGGTGAGCATCCGGAAGTCGTAGCTCCACACATGGTTCGGCCATTCCGACCTGAGACGTGACCTACTCCCCTGGCCTCACTTCAGGGGAGCAGGTCAGCGGCTTAAACTGCTTCCTCAATTTATAAATTGCGGCATCACCAGCCGTGGCAGGAACAACGCGATCTCTGGGAACATGATGACCGTGAAGACCACCGCTAGAAACAGGGCATAGAAGACCCACATTTGGCTCATCACTTCCGAGACCTTGATCTTGCCGATGACGCAGGCCAGCAACAGGCAAAGTCCGTAAGGCGGCGTGACAAGCCCGAGGGCTAGCGTCATCACGACGACAAGACCAGCGTGGACCGGATTTGCCCCGGACGCAGTGACGATCTCCTCAACAATCGGCATGAAAATGATAATGGCGGGAATGCCATCCATGAACGTGCCGAGGACGATGAAGACACCGCAAATGAAGAACAACGCCAATGTAGCGTCCTGCGCGACAGGACCAGCGAGCTCCGCAATCTGGGCCGGTGCATCGAAGTAGGCCAGCAACCAGCCGAACACCATTGCAGCGGCAACGGCGAGAAGAGGCTGCGAATAGATCACGGTCGCATCGACCAGCACCTTAGGCATGGCACTCAGCTTTGCCGAACGGAACACACCGAAAATGAGGAAGATCGTATAGACGCAGGCGACCATGCCCGCTTCAGTGGCCGTGAAGTGACCAGTGAGCACACCACCGATAATGATGACCGGCACCATCAAGGGCAGCAGACCGCCCTTGAACGCGGCCCCCAGCTCGGACAGCGACGCTCGCTGCTCGGCAGGAATGTCATGCTTCACGGCGTAGTAGTAGGAGTAGGCCATCTGGGCAACGCCGACCAGGAGACCTGGAATTGCGCCAGCCAGGAACAGCGCGCCGATCGAGACACCACCGGCGGCGCCATATATCACCATCAGGATGCTCGGCGGGATGATCACACCCATGGTCGAGGACGCTGCAGTCAACGCGACGGTAAAGCGGCGATCGAACCCACGCTTGATCATGGCTGGAATGATGACCGCGCCCACACCAGCCGTATCGGCGGTGGAAGAGCCCGACATACCCGCAAAGATCATGCTGACGACGACGTTGATATGCGCCAAGCCGCCGCGCACCCAGCCAACCATCGCGTAAGCTAGGCGGATGAGACGGTCGGTAATCAATCCGGCATTCAGTAGCTGGCCAGCCAACAGGAAGAACGGCACAGCCATCAGCGTGAACGAGTTCAAGCCGTGGAACATCTGCTGGGCAACAAGGTCCAGACTGAGACCCTCGTGCCAGATGAGAAATGCCGAGGATAGCGCCAGAGAGTGCGCGATCGGCACCCGCACAAGGACTAAGCCGAAGAAGGTCAAAAACAGAAGTGCAATAGGGCTCACGACTTCATTCCTTCCTCAAGCGTTTCGATCTCAGACACGGGAGGAGGAGATCCAGTCAACAGATGCTCAATGGAAAACAGCATCATTGGGATTGCGGGAAGCGGCAGAGCGATAAGGAACGGCCAAAGAGGAAAACCCATCATTGGCGTGAAGCGGGTAATGCCAGCCATGGCCTGCTTCCATCCAGTCCAGAACAGCAAAATTGCAAATAGCAGCACCAGAACATTAGCAAACGTGCGAAGCGTTCGATCAAGCCAAGGCGGGAGCGGAGGTAGTACTTCAACGGAAAGATGCGCCTGACGCCGCGTGCACACTGCGGCGCCCAGCATCACTGACCAAATGAACAGCGAAACCGAGACTTCAGACGGCCAGAGCAGAGGCGACTTCAACACCTGCCGAAAAAATACATCGATAAAAACGACGGCTGTAAAAATCAAAAGGCAGAGCGCAGCCGCATAGCAGCAAAATCGCTCTAAGGCGGCATTGAACCGCACAAACGTCTCCATTCGGACTACTCCGCTTCGGTGACCGCGAATAAAAAAACCGGCGCCGTATGGAAACCCATCCACACGACGCCTGTCATTGTCGGGTGATTTATTTCAGCGCGCGAATGCGAGCAATAATGTCGGTCGCTCCGAGCTCTTTGGCGACCTCGTCCTGCAAGGGCGACAGCTTCGCAATGAACGGAGCGGTGTCAACGGTGTTGACCTTTACGCCGTTCTTCTCCTGCATGTCCTTGAGGACCTTCGCGTCGCCCTCAACAGCGTCATTGACAGAGAACGTCGAGATCTCCGCACCAACCTTCTGAACTGCTGCCTTCTGCTTATCCGACAGCTTGTTCCAGGTCACGTCGCTGATGAAGATGCCCGAAACCGGCCACTGATGCCCGGTGAGTGAGAAATACTGAGCAACTTCGTAATGTTTGCTCAGACCATACGAACCGGGAGAATTCTCTGCGGACTGAATGAGGCCGGTCTGCATGCCAGTGTACAGATCGCCGAATGGAATGGCGAGCGGCGAGGTGCCGAGCGAGCCCCAAACCTTGGACTCAACAGGCGATGCCATAACGCGCATCTTGATCTGATTGAGATCCTCAACAGTCTTCACCGGGCCCTTGTTACTATAGTAGTGACGTGCACCTGGAGTGATCAGGCCCGCGCGGCGGAAGCCTGGGTTCGCCTCTGCCGTCATGGCGTCGAACATCTTCAGGAATTCGGGGTCGTTCAGAACCTTCAGGAAGTGATCCTGGTCAGCAAACATGTAGCTGACGCTCAGCACGCCGTACTTCTTGACGAAGCTTGAAGCGTTGGCGGTGGTGGCAACCGAGAAATCCATATTGCCGCTCTTCAGGCCATCGAGCATCGCAGTTTCCGTGCCCAACTGAGCGCCGGGGAAAATGCGAACCGTAATTTCGCCGTCGGTTTCCTCGGCGAGACGCTTGGCGAAGTGTTGCGCAGTGCGGTGATACGTATGAGCTGCCACCTGGTCATGACCGAAGCGGAGCGTAACCTTCTGAGCCATCGCCGGAGCGGCTTGGCCGATTGCTAAACCCAGGCCAAGCGCGGCCAGTACTGTTCGACGTCCAAAAGTGATCATGAGTGTCTCTCCCCTTGAAAGTATCAGGACTTAAGGTTGCGTGGACTGGGCAAGTGAATAGCCAATTGCCCGATCCTGAGGCTCTCTAGGAGCCGTGCCTAAGCCTATTGACTTAGGCTCGCTCCGATTGGAGCCACTCCGCGACACGCTCGGAGCGCGGCTGCGGCGCTTTCTTTGCCAGCTCTGCCGCCAGGTTCATAGGCTCAGGCTTGAACAGCCGAGCATCCATCTCACGGCAATTGTCCGCGATCTTCGGCTTGAACGCCATATGCG
>JAEYYQ010000344.1 GCA_023428365.1 Pseudomonadota bacterium
CGATGCGTGAACCACTCGTACTGCTGTGTCCAGCGTCGGGCGGTGATGAGGATGGCGAGCTCCTTGAGGCGCTGCGGGATCGCGCACTCGAAGCGCAGGTAGCGTCCAAGCAGATCGGCAGCCTTGAAAATCTCAGGGCTGCGGATCAGCGGCAGGAACGGACCGTCGACATCGTGCCCGCGCCGCTGCCGGAACTCGTCGGCTGTGGCCCGTTGGGCTGGTGTGTATTGATCCGCAGGCAGCGCCGGCATCCGATCATCCGGAGATGTGCCGACCTTGGGCATGATTTTTAGTTCAGGGGCGATCTTGTCCTGGCTCATGCGATCGGTCCGTCTGTTTGCGAAGGGCGGGCTGTTATTGAGAACCGGCGAGGCGCGCCGTTGCACTGAGACCGCCGTCGACGACGAGTTCGGCGCCCGTGACGTAACGCGCTTCGTCGGAAGCAAGGAAGAGCGCCGCGTGGGCCACGTCCCAGGCATTCCCCATGTGCCCCATGGGCGGTTGCGCGTCGCGTTTGCGGCGTAGCTCCTCGACATTGCCGCCAGCTTGCTGGCCGGCGAGGCGATGCTCGACCAGCGGCGTATTCATCAGGCCAGGAATGACGATGTTGCAGCGGATGTTGTCACGCGCGTAACGGACTGCGGTGACGCGTGTGAAATGGATCAGGCCGGCTTTGGATGACGCGTAGGCGACGACCTCGGGACCGTAATGTGCCAACGCTGCGATGGAAGCGAGATTGACGATCGATCCGCCACCTTGGCCCAGCATGATGGGGACGACGTGCTTGCAGGTCAGAAACACGTAGCGGATGTTGACGTCGAACTGTCGATCCCAGACGTCCAGCGGCATCGTGACGACATCGCCCGGTGCAGATCCGCCGACGTTGTTCACGAGGATGTCGATACGCCCGTAGGTTTTCACGCACGCCGCGACCATCGCCGCAATCGACTCCGGGTCGGTGACATCCACCGGCGCAATGGTCGCCTGACCGCCTTCTTCGGCGATGAGCCGTTGGGTTTCAGCGGCCGCGTCGAGATTGTTGTCAGCGCCGAATACGGTTGCACCTTCGCGCGCAAACAAAGCGGCGATGGCGCGGCCGTTCCCCCATCCAGGTCCGATAGAGCCTGCGCCGACAATCAGGGCAACCTTGTTTTCGAGTCGGGCCAAAGCGCTTCCTCCAACTTCTTCACAGATTATTCTGGCCAGCGTCCTTGATGTCTGACTCGCTCAGGCTGAGCTGTTCTGCGCACGGATTCAATGCTTTTTGCGAGTTTGCTCGGTCACGGCAACGGTTTGCACCCATGCGGCGTGGGCAGATAACCCGGAGGTGGTGCAAAAATACACTGTTAATATTCCCTTAACGCCGTAGGTTCGCCGGGTAAGCACAAGTGGCGTTGTTGGGGGAGTGATGAAAGCGTTGCGTTGGTTGGCGTCTGTCGCTGTTGCGACGACGATGGGGGCAGGTGTTGCCTCCGCTGCCGATCTTGGCGGCATGCCTTACGGCTCGATCAAGGATGAGCCGGTCTATCAGAAGCCCTTCTCCTGGACAGGATTCTACGTCGGCGCTCATGGCGGCTATAGCTGGGGTGAGTTCGACGACAAGGGCAATCCGGCTGCCGATTCGAAGAAGATCGATGGCGGCTTCGGTGGCATTCAGTTGGGCTACAATGTGCAGCTGCCGAGCAATCTCGTTCTCGGCGTTGAGGCGGATGTGTCGCTCGGCGGTCCTGGCAAAGATTGGCTGGGCTACAAGGAAAGCGGCAATCAGCACGATCCGTACTACGGGTCTGATGAAGTCAAGTGGTTCGGCACGCTGCGCGCGCGCGCAGGCTACGCCTTCGGCCGCTTTATGCCTTACATCACTGGTGGTTTGATCTGGAGCGACAACAAGCATTCGCTCGGCTGTGATCAGTCCGTTGCGCCTGGCGGATCAAACGGATGCGGTGGCGGAGCGAACGAATTCGACACCTCGAGCTCCGACATCGAGTTCGGATGGGTGGCTGGTATCGGTGCGGAATACGCATTCGCCGACAACTGGACGTTCAAGGCCGAGTATCTTTATGCCGACATCGGCTCAGGCAAGGTGTCGCTGGTTGATCCGAGCTACCCGAACATTCAGCGTGACTTTGACGGTCACATGAATCTCGTCCGCGCGGGCATCAACTACAAGTTCTGAGAAGAGTGTACTGCGTACAAAAAAGGCCACCGTCATGGTGGCCTTTTTCGTTTGTGCTAAGCACTAGCTTATGTGCGCTGATGCCCCTGCGGCCTCAGATATCGAGATCCATGTCTCCGCCGCCCCAATCGCCGCCGCCCCAATCGCTGGAGTCGTCGTCGTGGCTGGCATCCTGGAGATTGGCGTCTTCGCCGGAGCTGGCGTTGTCGTCATGGCTGGCCTGCTGTGCGCCGGCGTCGGTCGTCCCTCCGGCTTGAGCAGAGGATCCTCCGCCGAGCATGCTGGAGATGCCGTTCGCCAACAGCATGCCGCCCGCAACACCTGCCGCCGTTGCCATGGCGGACTGCAGGAAGCTGCCGCCGCCGCCGGGCTGTTGGGCGCCCGCCTGAAGCGGCTGTCCTCCCGGACCTGGACCGCGTGCCGGGGCACCGATCGGCCCGCTACGGTCGCCCGCCGGAGGTACGCTGCCACGGTTCATCTGCGGACGCGGCGGCGCGGTATTTCCGCCACCGAACAGGCCACCAAGGAAGCCGCCGCTTGATGCGGGCGCGCGTTGAGATTCTGCGTCCTGGAGCTGCTGCTCGAGCTGACGGATACGGGCGTCGGCCTGCTGTAACGCGTGTTCTTGAACCAGCACGGACTGCACCAGCATGTACGGTGCATCCGGATTCTGCTGAACGGACTGACGGATCAGTGTTTCGGCGTCGCCGTCCTTCTCAAGCGACCCGAATTCGCGCATGCGATCGAACAGGCCGGAAATGAGTTGGCGGTCTTCTGGTGTCATTGCGCTCTCCCAAGCGATTTCACTGGTGCGCCTGATGTGGGAAGCGCAGCGCGTATCGCAATAGGACAAACGCGATTCTCTGATGCCGTTCAGAAAACGGCGCCACGCGCGGCCACGGGCCATATTTCTGCGACGTGAGCGTCGGACGTGTGCAAGCCACGAATGCCGACGTACCAGTCGTACAGATTGACCGTCGGATCGCAGTGGCCAGGGATCAGCAGCAGCTTATCGCCGAGCGCCGGCCGCTGCTGGCAACCGGTTAGATCGAGTGCCCCGTGCTCATCGGAAGGGCGATGATATTTCGCGCCGGGCAAGCCGGGAAGTTCGGGGAAACCAGCGTCGTTGCTCAATGCTTTGTGGCCGGCATCAACAACCGCGCGATCCATCTCTGGCGTGCTCATGACAGTCGCCAGCACGAACAGCGAATGCTCGAACGTATCGAAGGGGCCGCCATCGGCGCGCTTGTTCTTCGCGTAATCGGCATCCATGAAGATGTACGAACCCGCTTGCAGCTCGTTCCAGATGCCGCTCGCCGCCTCTGTTTCGAATGTGCCGGTGCCAGCGCCCGTGATGATGGGACATGCCAGGCCGACCCGATCGAATTCTGTCAGTGTTTCCTTCACGCGCTCACCGGCGCTCGCGATGGCGGATTGCCGCTCGGCGTCAGGGCGGAAGTGCTGCGCTGTTCCGTAGTACGCATGCAGTCCGCCGAATGTGAGATGGGCCGAATCCGCGATCTGCTGGGCGAGTTCTGCAGCGGGCTTACCCGGTTGCACGCCGCAACGCCGGCCGCCGCAGTCAATCTCGACAAGCACATTCAAACGGACCTCCGCGCGTGCCGCCGCCGCATCCAGCTCCGGAATGACCAGCGC
>JAEYYQ010000359.1 GCA_023428365.1 Pseudomonadota bacterium
CGCAAGTCGGATCGTCGATCGAGCAAGCGAGCACCGGCGGGCGTTCCTCCTCAGGCGCCGACATCATGCCGCCGCTGACCGACACGGCGTTGAGTTTGCCGTCGGTGCCTTTCAGCGTGGACTTCTCGACGTGCGTGGCGGACTGCGTGCGCAGGTAGTACGTGGTCTTGAGGCCGCGTTCCCAGGCAAGCCGATACAGCGCATCGAGTTTCCGGCCGTTCGGCGCAGCGAGGTACAGGTTCAGCGACTGCGCCTGATCGATCCACTTCTGGCGGCGTGATGCGGCTTCGACGAGCCAGTGTGCGTCGATCTCGAACGCCGTGGCATACAGTGCCTTCAAATCCTCCGGCACGCGGTCGATGGGACCGAGCGAACCGTCGAAGTATTTGAGGTCGGAGATCATCACCTCGTCCCACAAACCGCGCTCTTTCAAGTCGCGCACCAGATACGGGTTCACGACCGTGAAGTCGCCCGACATGTTGGCTTTGACGTAGAGGTTGCGGAACGCCGGTTCGATCGACTGCGCCACGCCGACGATGTTGGAGATCGTTGCCGTCGGTGCGATCGCCATCACGTTGGAATTACGCATGCCGCACGTCTTCACACGTTCGCGCAGGCTGTCCCAGTCGAGTGTGGTGGACGTATCGGCGCGCAGATATTCGCCGCGCGCGTCGGCCAGCAGCTGGATCGAGTCGATCGGCAGGATCCCCCGGCTCCACAGCGATCCGTCGAACGAAGCATACCGGCCGCGCTCTTCCGCAAGATCGACCGACGCCGAGATCGCGCAATAGCTGATGGCTTCCATGCTCTCGTCAGCGAACGCCACCGCCTCGTCCGAACCGATCGGGATACGCAACGCGTGCAGCGCATCCTGGTGGCCCATCAACCCAAGCCCGACCGGACGATGCCGCAAGTTGGACCGACGCGCTTCGGGGATGGTGTAGAAGTTGATGTCGATGACGTTGTCGAGCATCCGCATCGCGGTGTTCACGGTGCGCGCCAGCCGCGCCCGGTCGAGGCCCTTTTCCGTGATGTGCGCGGCGAGATTGATCGAACCCAGATTGCAGACGGCGACCTCGCTATCTGACGTATTGAGCGTGATCTCCGTGCACAGGTTCGACGAGTGGATCACGCCGCAATGCTGCTGCGGGGAGCGGATGTTGCACGGATCCTTGAATGTCACCCACGGGTGGCCGGTCTCGAACAGCATGGTCAGCATCCGCCGCCACAGATCGACTGCGCGCAGACGACGGGCGACCTTCATCTCCATGCGTTCGGCTTTCTGCTCGTAGTACGCGTAGCGCTCGGCGAAGGCCTTGCCGTAGAGATCGTGCAGGTCCGGCGTCTCGTCCGGCGAGAACAGCGTCCACTGGCCGTCCTCGGCGACGCGCTGCATGAACAGGTCCGGCACCCAGTTGGCGGTGTTCATGTCGTGCGTGCGGCGGCGGTCGTCACCGGTGTTCTTGCGCAGGTCGAGGAATTCCTCAATGTCGATGTGCCAGGTTTCGAGATAGGCGCACACTGCGCCCTTGCGTTTGCCGCCCTGGTTGACGGCGATGGCCGTGTCGTTGGCGACCTTGAGGAACGGCACAACGCCCTGGCTCTTACCGTTGGTGCCCTTGATGTGCGCACCGAGACCGCGCACGCGGCTCCAGTCGTTGCCGAGACCGCCGGAATATTTGGCCAGCAGCGCGTTGTCTTTGACGGCTTTGAAGATGCCGTCGAGATCGTCCGACACGGTCGTCAGGAAGCAGGACGAAAGCTGCGGGCGCAGTGTGCCGGAGTTGAACAACGTCGGTGTCGAGCACATGAAGTCGAACGACGAGATCAGGTCGTAGAACTCGATGGCGCGCGCTTCACGGTCGATTTCCCGGATCGCGAGGCCCATGGCGACGCGCATGAAGAATGCCTGCGGCAGCTCGAAGCGGATGCCCTGTGTCTGCAGAAAGTAGCGGTCATACAACGTTTGCAGGCCGAGGAACTGGAACTGCAGATCGCGTTCCGGCTTCAGCGCGGCGGCGAGTTTGGCGAGATCGTAACGTCCGAGTTCGGGATCGAGCAGTTCGGCCTTGATGCCAGTCGCCACATAGGCGGAAAAGTATTCAGCATAGCGCGTCGCCATATCGGCTTGGGTTGCCTGATCGGAGCGTGCATTCACGAACGACAACGCCTCGGTGCGTAGTTTGTCGAGCAGCAAACGTGCGCTAACGTAGGCGTAATTCGGCTCCTGCTCGATCAGCGTGCGGGCGGCCATGATCGGCGCCAGCGCCAGTTCATCAAGCGTGATGCCGTCGTAAAGATTGCGATGGGTTTCAGCCAGGATCGGCTCGGCCGAGACGTCGGCCAGACCGGAGCAGGCCTCTTCTATCACACGTGTCAGGCGCACCTGATCGAGTGCCGAAAGGCTGCCGTCGGCGTTTTTGACATTCAGTTTGAGCGCCGGCAGCGCTTGCGACGCGGTCTTCCTCTCGGCGGCCCGCTCGCGGGCGCGCTCTTCGCGATACAGCACATAAGCGCGAGCGACCTTGTGATGCTCGCCGCGCATCAATGCCAGTTCAACCTGATCCTGTACTTCCTCGATGTGGAAGGTCCGGCCGGTGTCCCCACGGCGTGTCAGGGCCGCGACGATGTGAGCGGTCAGCTCCTCGACGATTTCATGGACACGGCGCGAAGCGGCTGCGCGGCCTCCCTCTACGGCGAGGAACGCCTTGGTGACGGCGACGGTGATCTTGCTGGGGTCGAACGGCGTGACGGAGCCGTTGCGGCGGATCACCTGGAAGGCTGGTGTCGCTTTGGATGAGGCGTCGCCAGCGGCAGCCCGGCCAGTGCTGGAAGGACCGGATCCCGATGATCTGGCTTCGAGAGTGAGAGACATTTCAGCATACCCCTAAATCTTGAAGGGGGCATGGGCCGAGCGGACGCGTGCGAAGAATGGCGCAAAACAGCGCCCACAGACCTGCAAGCGACCACCGGGACACCCCGCCCGAGGACGTTATTCGCTTGTCGCGGCAGGTCTCCTGGCTCGCGGGTCGTCGCTATTGTCTGGCCTTCCCGATGCAACAGGCATCAGTGACACGGGTCGACAACAGCTCGCCGCTTACAGTTGCGGGGGCAGCCCCGGAATCGCCTGGAAAATCAGGCTCACCGGGTTCCCTCTTAGCTCAGGACCAAACGGGCCCCGAGAACCTCGACATCCATATCTAGTTGGTGATTCTGGTTCATTGCGCAATGGGTCGTAGGGCGGTTCCATGACACCAACAGGGAACCCACAGCAAATCCACAACACGTCCCCCGTGCCACCGTTGCTGAGTGCGGGTGCATCCTTCCGCAAACACGCACATGAAACGCCGTAAATCATCTCGTCGAAATATCCTCTGGAATATAGCGATGGATCGGGTATTCCTATCTCCCGATTGCTGTGTAGAGCCTGCGGGCGGTTGGGAGGATGAGGATGTTGATCGGAAGACGAAAGGGACTTCTCGGGTTCGCTGGCCTGCTGGCCGCAGCGCTGTTGACCACCGGCCCGCTGACGACGGTAGCGCGCGCCCAGAGCGGCGACGTCGTCGTGTTCGCGGCGGCCAGCATGAAGAACGCGCTCGACGCCATCAATGCGGCTTGGCAGAAGGAGAGCGGCAAGAAGGCGGCGATCTCGTATGCGAGCAGCTCGGCTCTGGCCAAGCAGATCGAAAGCGGTGCCCCGGCCCAGGTGTTCATCTCCGCCGATCTCGACTGGATGGACTACGTCGAAAAGAAGAACCTCATCAAGGCTGATACGCGGTCCAATCTGCTCGGAAATCGCATCGTTCTGATCGCGCCGAAGGATAAGGCGCAGCCCATCGACATCAAGCCGGGCTTCGATCTGGCGAAAGTGCTGGGTGATGGGCGACTGGCGATGGGCAATGTCGACGCCGTGCCCGCCGGCAAGTACGGTAAGGCGGCACTGGAGAAGCTCGGCGTCTGGGATAAGGTCGCCAATAAGGTCGCGCAGTCAGAAAATGTGCGTGCTGCGCTGCTGCTGGCGTCACGCGGCGAAGCTGCCGCCGGTATCGTTTATCAGACCGATGCCGCCGCCGATCCTAACGTAACGATCATCGGTACGTTTCCGGAAGATACGCATCCGCCGATCATCTATCCGGCAGCTTTGACGGCTGACGCAAAGTCGCCTGACGCCGCCGCTTTCCTGGACTATATGAAGTCGGCGAAGGCAAAACCGCTTTTCGAAGCCCAAGGCTTCACGGTATTGACCAAGTGAGTTGTGCTGCGGCGGCCTGACATGACCGGCGATTTCGCGAGCTGAGGATAGCTGTTGTTTTCCATGGAATGGATGGCTCTCAGCCCGGAGGAATGGACGGCCGTTCATCTAAGCCTCAAGGTGGCGACCGTCGCCACCTTGTTCAGTCTACCGATCGGTATCGCGGTGGCCTTGGTGCTCGCGCGATATCGTTTCTGGGGCCATTCGCTGTTGAATGGCCTCGTGCTCATGCCACTGATCCTGCCACCTGTCGTAACCGGCTATCTTCTGCTGATCCTATTTGGGCGGCGAGGGCCGATTGGCAGTTTCCTGGCTGACTATTTCGGCATCGTATTTTCATTTCGCTGGACCGGAGCGGCGCTGGCTTGCGGCGTCATGGGATTCCCGCTGCTCGTCCGCGCCATTCGTTTGTCGATCGAAGCTGTCGATAGCCGATTGGAGGAAGCGGCGGGGACGCTCGGCGCCAATCGCGCGTGGGTGTTTTTTACGGTCACGCTGCCGCTCATTGTTCCAGGTATTCTCGCGGGGATGGTGCTGTGCTTCGCCAAGGCCATGGGCGAGTTCGGCGCAACGATCACGTTCGTCTCGAACATTCCCGGCGAGACGCAAACTTTGCCATCGGCCATCTATACGTTCACTCAGGTGCCCGGCGGTGACCTGGGTGCACTGCGGCTGACGATCATCTCCGTGTTTATCGCGATGGTGGCGTTGATCGCCTCTGAGGTCATGGCGCGCGCTGCTAACCGTCGCCTGGATATCGAGTGATGTTGACCGTCGACATCAAACATCCGCAGGGCGCGTTTCTCCTCGACACCCGATTTGAGACGGGTAACGGCCTGATCGCGCTGTTCGGTCGTTCAGGGTCCGGCAAGACGTCGCTGATCAATATCATCGCCGGCCTGACAAGGCCGCAGCAGGGCGTGGTGAAGATCGGCGATGCGATCCTGGTCGATACCGCGCGCGGCGTGTTCGTACCGCGCCATCGCCGGCGCATCGGCTATGTTTTCCAGGAAGCGCGGCTGTTTCCTCACATGACGGTGCGACAGAACCTGCTCTACGGACGATGGTTCGCACCTCGGACAGACCGTCGCGAGGATGTCGATCATGTCATCGATATGCTGGGCATCGGGCATGTGCTGGACCGGCGCCCCGGGCGCCTGTCCGGTGGCGAAAAGCAGCGCGTTGCGATTGGCCGGGCGCTGCTCGCTAATCCGCAATTGCTGCTGATGGATGAGCCTCTGGCATCGCTCGACGAAGCCCGTAAGGCGGAAATTTTGCCGTACATCGAGCGCCTGCGGGACGAAATTCGCATTCCCATCGTCTACGTCAGTCATTCCATGGCCGAGGTCTCGCGGCTGGCCAATACGGTCGTGGTGCTGTCGGACGGTAAAGTCGCGGCGAGCGGACCGGCGATGGACGTTCTGCACCAGCTCAATCTGGTGCCGCTGATCGGTGGTGCGGAGGCTGGCGCGATCGTTGAAGCAACAGTGGAGCGTCACGATTCCCAGTACGGGCTGACGGAGCTGAAGTCGCGCGCTGGTCTGTGGCGGCTGCCGCATCTCGACGAGCCGGCCGGTACGCGCCTCAGGCTGCGCGTTCATGCTCGCGATGTGATGCTCGCCAAGTCTGTGCCGGATGATCTCAGTGCGCTGAATATCATCGCCGGAAACGTCGTCGATGTCGGTGGTGAAAGTGGTCCGATGGTCGAGGTCAAACTCGACTGCAACAGTGATGTCCTGATCGCGCGTCTCACCCGCTATTCGGTCGAGCGGCTGGGATTGGCTCCCGGCGTCAAGGCTTATGCGCTGGTGAAGAGCGTCGCCCTCGACCGTCGCGGGCATGCAACTCCCGCGCAGCGTGACCTGGAGGCGTGAATTTACTCGACCTCAACGAGGGCCGGCCGGTCCGCAAGTGCTGCCTTGAGCGCCTTCAGATCGGCGGCAGTGGCCGAGGCTGCAGCCGTCTCGATGGCGCGATAGCGGCGCACCACATCGCGGCCCAGATCCGAAAGACGCGCGCCGCCGCCGCCCGTTCCGCCCATCTGCTTCTCGACCAGCGGTTCACGAAAAATCCGATTGATCTCGTCGACCAGTAGCCACGCCCGGCGATAGGACATGTCCATCTCTTTGCCGGCCGCTGAAATCGAGCCGTGCCGCTCGATCAACTCCATGAGCGTAATTTTGCCGGGGCCGAGATAGCCGAAGGCTCCGAAATCGACGCGAAGCGTCAGTTTGGCCTTCCGCAGTGGGCTTCCATCCTTGCTCTCCGCGTGTGCCGCCGCTCGTCTGGTGCTGGATTTCGGAGCCTGCCGCATCGCTGCCACCGCTGTTCTTGCTTGATTTGCCGGAGAGGCATCATGCCACAAACAGGCTGAGAATGATCACGCCTGAATTGCCGAGCGACGCATCG
>JAEYYQ010000363.1 GCA_023428365.1 Pseudomonadota bacterium
GAGCCATCGCGCCCCGTGTGTGGATGAGCAACGCCAAGCACGACTGCACGGACGCCGCCCATCTCGTCGGGCACGTCGGCTGACGTGGAAGGACAAACCTGAACAGCGTCGAAGTGGCCCCGGTCACCAATCCCATTGATGTAGACTGCAAGTTCTTTATCGATCGTCAGCAGAACCAACGCTTCTTCGATTTGGTTTGCCCGATCGGCCGCCATGCGATTGAGGCTCGGTGACACCGAATACCAATGGCGCCCAAGATCGCTGTGCATGAACTTGGCCTGGTTGGCGAGACGCCGCAACGCGTCGCCAAAGATTGCCGGCCGCTCACCGGGCTGCACCACGCCCAGGTTTATCTGCTTGTCATCAAGACCGCGGTTCTGCTCTTTGTGCGTCGGCGCTGAACCCATGAAGATTGCCCGCGCAATACGCCGCGTCGCCGAATAGCGGTTGAGGTTCGGCGCTGACTGATCAATCCGATAGGGCGTCGAAGACGTGCCATCGACATCGCCAGCAATGATCGACTGCCAATTGGTATCCAGATAATGCAGAAGCTCTGGCTCCACGCGGGGTGAACTGATGGCAACGCTGCCAGGCATGATCACGACCGATGGATCATTGCTCATCCAAAGCTCATGAATGACCTGTGCCATGAGGCGCAGCACGCCGCGCGTGCGCTGAAACTTCTCAACAGAACCCCAGGCGACATAGAGTTGATCGAACAGCTCTGGATGGATCGGATAGGCCTTCTCGAGCTTGCGCCGATAGTCCTCGTCCGAACAGCCCTGAGGAAAGTCATTCGGGCTTTCACGATAGAGCTTGGCGAACTGCTTGAGTGTATTGTCGCGGTGATGGAAGCGGTCTCCCGGGATCTCCTTGAAGAGGCGGCGGCGCACGATCTCGTAGCTTTCTTCCTGAGACGCCGGACGCCAGGACGATTCAACGCGCGAGAATGTCTGCTTGAGGCGCGCCAAAGCCTCCTGCCCGCCTTCACCGCCGACTTCGATCTGCGATGCCGGCAACGATGCCACCAGCAGCGTACCGGGACTGGCTTTGACGGCTTCCGTCAACGATTGGACGAAGGTCAGGTTCGCGTCGAACGAACCGGATGGCAGGCCATCCGTCTTGTAGATCTGGCGAAGATAGGCGACCCACTCGTCGATCAGGATCAGGCACGGGCTATGAACCTTGAAGAGCTGCTCGAGCAAATGCGAGCCCGGCGCGATTCCTTTTGCATCGTTCTCGGCGATCATATCGAACGCTGATGCTCCGCCGAGCTGCCAGGCCAGCTCACCCCATGTCGTACGGATCTGGCGACCACAGGGTGTCTTGAGCACGTCTTGCGGCCCGCGAGCGGTGCCCACGAGAACCGCGCGATTGATCTTGGCCGGGACTTTCAGTCCCTCCTTCTGCAGCAATTGATCGAGACCTGTCAGATCATTCGCCGAGGTTCCGCTCGCCATATGATAGAGCGCGAGCATGGAGTGTGTTTTGCCGCCGCCGAAATTGGTCTGCAGCTCGACAACCGGATCACCGCCACTGTTGGACAGACGCTTTGCTGCTGTCACCAGCAGCGAACTCAAACCGTTCGTAAGATACGTGCGGCTGAAGAATTCCTGAGGGTTGCTGTATTCTGACGGCGCGCTGCCGTTGTGGACTTTGCCGAGATCGGCAGCAAACTCCGCCTGCTGGAACTCGCCGGTGGCAACATCCTGATGCGGCTCCACCACTTCGCGCCATGGCAACAAGCCGGCCACGGTCTCGACGGAGATTTCAAGTCGCTGCGATTTACGGCGCTCTTCATTGCGCTGCAGCTCCGTGAACTTCGTGCGCAAAATCGTATCGCGCATCTTGCCGAGCTTGTCGGCGGTCTCTCCGTTACTGATCGCCTCCATCAGCCGGCGCATCGTATCGAGCGCTCGCTCGGCGTCGTCATAGGTGAACGATTCATTGTGCGAGAGCTTGTTGCGCACATCGCCCAGCTCGTTGATGAGCGAGCGCTCGGCTCTTCCCAGAACCGAACGAAAAGCCTCGTTCCAGAAGCGGTCCATCACGTTGAAGAGCGCCGCCTGGTCCCAGACCAACTCGCCCCTGCGGTTCGGCTTCAGGTTGCTGTACCGTTCTGCAATCTGAACCGGCCAGTCCTTGCCCACGCCGGCTTCAAGGCGCTTTTCGACGAAAGGAACGAGTGCCTCAGGCAGCAGCTCCATGCCCTCGAATACGTGCTGTCTTGTGCTCTTTGCCATTGTTCGTCTCCCCCGCCCTAGACGCCCATTTCGATCTGACTGCCACCGATCGTCGCCGGCAGCGCCGCGGCCTGACGCGTCAGCTCGGCCCAGTCAGCGATTAGGGCGTTGTAAGCTGTTGCCTCTTTCGCGTCCTTCCGCTTGTTGGCGCTGATGTCATAGAGGCAGTAGGCCAAATCCTTGGCCGCCTCGGCGTGCCGCCCGATCTTCTTCAGAAGAGTTGCGGCGTTCTCCGAGATGCCATCCTTCTCGTGCTGCCTCACCAAATACTGAAGGCACTCCCAAACAGTCAGGTGGCTGTCGCTATCTGGGCTCCAATCATTTTCAAGTTCTTCTCGCACCAAAAGTCGAACCTTGCCGGCAGCGCTTTCAATGATCCCCGCGTGCTTGACGTTCTCGACAGAGATACCGCGCGCGCGAGCAAGATTGTCAGCGACGCCATAATCACCCTTCCCCATTCCAAACTGCTTGAACCAAGTAATCGCGAAGCGAGTGTCGGCATCGAACTCTCCCTGGATGCCCCCCAGATACTCGTCGAGCTGCGCATTGATAAGCTGCAAAGCAGTCTTAACGCTCATAGGGCTGTCGTCTGCCTCGAGCACGGCCTTGTAGCGGGAGAACACACCCATGCCAGGCCCGATAGCCGATTGCGGCATGTCGGCAGGCGCAATGTTCGCCGCCTGAAGCTCCGCGATGGCCGGCCGCAGCTCACGCTTCAAAAAGCGGATGAATTCAGCCCGCGTGACGATTTCGGCCGTTGCTTCCTTCTTGCGACAAACCAGCACGACCGAGTTGGCGAGGGCATTAGTACCCGAAGCAATCAGGCGGTTGGTCATTTCGGTGCGCATCGGCCATGTGCCGACGACGGCATAGCCGGCCTCGATGACGGCCTGGAGAAAGGTGGCCCAGCCCGTCGAACTGATGCCTTCCTGATCAATCTCGCTCTGCTTGAAAGCATAGTAGATCGCTGTGGGAAACTCAGCAGAGGACTGCTTAGACATTTCTTGAATGGCTTTCCCCATACCCTCCAAGAAAAAAGCCTCGGCTCGCTCCTTCGTACCGTGCCGATATGGCGTCGCGACCAGTTCTTCGGATTTCGGTGTGGCCAGTACCCCGAATAGCTCCGGATAGGTGTTCCGCAGGGATCTCCGCATCCACGCATAGAAGTAATCTGAGAGATCGGCGTATCCGATGTTGTCGTAGTATGGCGGATCGGTGGAGATCACCGTTCCCGCCGGATAACTGGCGGACTGTGCATCCTGTTGCACAATGCGCCCTGGCGCAGCCAATTGCAGCTGGTCGAGTGTCTTAAAGCCCCATTCCACACAGTTCCCCCAGTTTCCTGTGGAATTGGAGAACGGATTAGCTTCGGTATAGTCCCATGTCATTGGAAGCGCTTGGCGACCAAATGCATTTCGAATGATTTCGCGTCCGTGATGCCAAGATGTAATGGTTGAGTGATAGTCCGTCATTTTCGAGATGCCGAAAGCGAAGAAGACGCTGACAGCTTCTGCATAGGCAAGAGCACCCACCCCTCCCTCCGCCAGAGGCTCACCACTACCTTTCCTTCCTGATGCCACTGCATCCGCTCTGATTAGATCCCGCGCGTCAGAGATTAGGTCGCAGAACGTGTTCAACGCGACTAATTGGCGAGACGTGAAAAGGTCGCCGAACGTGGTCAACCCGTAGTTCGGTGTCTTGAAGTCCCGGGGGTTTTCTGGAAGCTCGGTCTCAGGTTTCCAGTCGGGGGCCGCTGATAGCGCGATCTTCTTGTGATGTGGCGATGGTGCCGAGTAGGCTCGGCCGCCCTTTCTCTCAGCGACAATCGCAATGAGTTCTTGGCCCATTTTGCCGGTCTTCCCAGCGTTTCGAACGTGGTCGTAGGGTATTGCAGCATCCGACATGATACAGCGAAACGCCTGACGCTTTCCTGCTGTGGTACCGAGCGCCGCTGCCTCAAGCTCTGATTTCGTACCGCCTCTACGCACCCTGTAGGTGATTGTCTTGGTGGATCGATCTGCGATAGGCTCGATCCACGTTTCCTTTCCCTTCTTCGAGCTCAGCATGAAGCTGGAGATCAGTGGCACCTGCACATTCGCAAAGGCCGGGTCCGGACTCGGCACCGTGCGCGCCCAGATCCAGGCGATCACCGTCGCCTTGCCGCCCCCATATTCCTTCTGCAGGTCCACCTTCGGGTAGAGATGCCCAATGCGCGCCTGAGCCTTCTCGCGCATCCATTCGCCGTAGTATTTGACGTCTTCAGCAAGCCCCTCGGCGTTACGGTAGAATTGGCGCCCTTTGGGTCCGGGATGGATAGGCGGCATATCCTTGAACTTGGGCGGGATCTCGATCATCGCGTTGCCGATCATCCCCGCGACCGGGTTCAGGTCTGAGCCATACGCGGGAAGGCCGAGCCGCTGCGCTTCGAGCGGAATGGAACCACCGCCGGAGAATGGGTCATAAACGGGCGGCAGTTCGCCGTCGCAGCTCTTGCGGATCTCTGCGCGCGCCTTTTCAAGCACTTCCTCGTTGGTCGAGTTCTCCCATTTGACCAACTCCTCGATGATCCCGAACAGCCGCTTGCGTTCGAGCTCCTGCACCTCCGGCGTCGGAAACTTATCGGGCTGCGCGGACGGATCATCGACAAGCTGCGCGAAGAGCACCGCACGGCAGGCAGCAAGCGGGCGACGTGCCCACCACAGATGCAGCGTCGAGGGATGACCATGACGAATGGACTTCTCCCGTGCCGAAGCCGCATTGATCGCCTCGAGCGGGATCGCGACCTCGATCAGTTTCTTTTTGTAGTTTTGGGCAGTCATGCTCATTCCGATCGTGCAGGTGGTTTGGAGTTGTCGAGTTTCAGTCCGTAATGGCTTTCGAGGTAGCGAAGCACCTCGTCCAATGCCTCTATGATGTGGAGCCGGTTGGCGCCGAACGCGTAATATCCGGTCATCAACTCATCCGGATCTCCGGGACTGGCCTTGTAGCTATTCTTCTTGCGCTGTCCTTCTCCATCAACAACCGTCAATGGATAGCGAAAGTGCCGCCCTTCGCCTTCATAGACGCCGCCCGCACCCCAGTTCTGGATGTTTCCGTTGTAGCAATTGCTTCCGACGAGATACTCAAGCTC
>JAEYYQ010000402.1 GCA_023428365.1 Pseudomonadota bacterium
CGCGTCTGCCCTGCTCCGTGCGAGGCGTCCTGCACGCTGAACATCGATGACAAGCCGGTCGCCATCAAAACGATCGAGTGCGCGATTGCCGATCGCGGCTTCGAAGAGGGCTGGATTGTTCCGCAACCAGCGGAGCACAAGACCGGCAAGAAGGTCGCCATCATCGGATCGGGTCCTGCTGGACTGGCCGCCGCGCAGCAGCTCGCCCGCGCCGGTCACGAGGTGCACGTCTACGAGAAGAATGCCTATCCCGGCGGTCTGCTGCGCTATGGCATCCCCGACTTCAAAATGGAAAAGCACATTATCGAACGCCGCGTGAAGCAGATGGAGGCCGAGGGTGTGGTCTTCCATTGCAATGTCCACGTCGGTGGCGATGTTTCGATCCGGAAACTCGAAGCCAAGCATGACGCCGTATTGCTGGCGGGCGGCTCGGAGCATCCCTTCGATTTCTTCGCCAAAGCGCCGGGCCGTGAGCTCGACGGCATCCATTACGCGATGCAGTTCCTGCCGCAACAGAACCGTCGCGTGTCCGGTGAGCCGCTCGGCAAGATCAAGGAGATCTCCGCGAAGGATAAGCACGTCATCGTCATCGGTGGTGGCGATACCGGCTCCGACTGCATCGGGACGTCGATCCGTCAGGGCGCGAAGTCGGTAACTCAGCTCGAAATCATGCCGATGCCACCCGAGAAGGAGAACAAGACGCTCTCCTGGCCGCACTGGCCACTGAAGCTGCGCGTCTCATCAAGCCAGCTCGAAGGTGCCAAGACCGAGTATTCGATCTCGACCACTGGTTTCTCCGGCAGCAAGGGCAAAATCGAGAAGCTGCTTTACACCCGCGTCGATGCCAAGCTGCAGCCGATCAAGGGCAGCGAAGGTGCGCTGCCGGCTGATCTCGTTCTGCTGGCGATGGGCTTTGCCGGTCCCAACGAGGGCGATGTGGTCAAGGAGCTTAGCCTGGATGTCGTGCCACGCGGCCGTTTCAAGGGATTGGAAGCCGACGAGCGCGACTACCGCATCAAGGGCCAGAAGAAGCTGTTCGTCGCCGGTGATATGCGTCGTGGCCAGTCGCTGGTGGTGTGGGCCATCCGTGAAGGTCGGCAGGCGGCACAGTCCATCGACAAAGCATTGATGGGCCGCAGCGACCTGCCGCGATAAGCAACCGCCGTTTGTCATCCCGGCCGGAGCGAAGCGGAGAGCCGGAACCCAGGGATTAGAAAATGCCACCTGGGCCCCGGATATTTCGCTCATGCGAAATTCCGGGATGACAACAGAGCGGTTCTGAGTAAGGCGAAGGCTCTCTAGCCGAGGAGCCACCGGCCCAAACCTATCCCTTGGGGATCGACTGATTGACAGATGCTGGTGTTGGCCGCTCTTGAGTGGGGCGGTCGCCGGTGCTCATCGGTGCCTGCTCAGCATCCGGGCGGGGCCACGTAAAGTCGTCGGCACGGCCGGGCTTGGGCGAAAGCCGCTCGCCTTTGACGAGAACCCGGAAGAACGCCGACTGCGTCGGCGCCCGCCGCTGCCGCTGCGCCTGTGAGCCCGCAGACATTCCCGGCGTAATCGAATTCAGAAGCTGCGCACCGCCGCTCAGCGTGTCGGGAACGCTCTCGCCGACGTGTGTCGGACGATCCGGCGATGCCCGGCGCGTGACCAGAGCAAGGACGGAAGCGGGAATTGCCGGCCGAACGATTTCGACGTTGACCGTTTCTTCGCGCCCGATCCGGCCGGGGATTTTGATCGCAACCTTGCTGGTGTCGGCCCGAAGCTCACCGGAGCTGCTTTGCACGGAGCCGGCGTAGCCTGGCGAAATACCGGACGTCTTCGGCCTGCCCTCGCGCCCCTTCTGAGCCGGAACGACGGCCGTACCCCAACCCGACTCGGGAGCGGCATCGGCCTGCTTGGACTTCGGCGAGATACGCTTCTGTTCCACCTCCGCACCGGCCAGCGGAATCGTTCGTTCGTTACGCGCCTGCGTCAGGTCCCGTTTGATCTCGCGCTCGACGAAATGCGCCAGCTTTCGATTGCCGGCAGCGGTAAAGCTGACCCCGTCACCCTCGCGCAGAATCCGTGACTTGCCTGTCAGGTCCGGGCCGTACTGATTGTAACGGCCTTCCTCGTCCGCAAATGCCTCGTAGATATTGATGAACTTCACGTTGCCGATCAGCGAGCGCTCACGAAAGATCTCGTTGAGCATCTGCACGTCTTCACTCATATCCGCGCGGCGAACGATCGGCAGGCTGACCCAATAAATTGCGGTGCCATGGCGCTTTAGCGTGCGGACCAGACGATCCACGCGGCGCGCATATTCCGCTTTCCACTCATCGGAGCCGACAGCGACGCGGCGGTTGTTCGGGCCGCGTAGTGGGATGCGATCGCCGATGCCAAGCATGATGACGGCAACGTGCGGCGGCTCACTGCCAATGGCCTGCTCGAACGTTACAAACTCATCCTGCTCGATTCGGATAAGACCCGCCATGCTGCGGGAGCGGCGCGACATCTGCACGCGCGCATCGTCGGACAAACTCTCCGTCAGCGCCGTCATCAGGCTATCGGCCATGAAGTCGCCGATCACCTGGACGCGGTATGTATCGCCCTCGGGGAATGGCGTGATGTAGCTCGATCCCCAGCCTTCATCCTGAGCGAGCGCGCGACCCGACACGGCTGCCGACATGGCAAAAGCCGCGATCGCGACAGCCAGGACAAGCCCGGCCGTCAGCGACAATCGCGCTCGCTTCGCCACATTGGCCATATCCTTCAGCACGAAGGCCTCATTGGAGCTGCTCACTTGTTCCCTGACGCAGCATTTCGAGAAGCTGATGACTGGGGTGCCCATCCTGCGGCAATCCACGCGTCCGCTGGAATGCCCGAATGGCAGCACGAGACTGATTGCCGATGATCCCATCCGGCGTCCCCGTGTCAAGTCCCCGCTGACTGAGAAGTGACTGCATTTCCTCAAGTTCCGCACGGGCAAGCACGCGGTGCGCCGTCGGCCAATTCGATGCGATCGGATCCGCGCCGGCCAACCGGTCCGCGAGATGCGCAACCGCCAGTGCGTAGGATACCGCCGGATTATAGCGAAGGATGGCGCGGAAATTATCTGTCACGAGAAACGCAGGCCCATCAGCCCCGGCCGGGAGCCTCAGTTGCAACGGAAGTGACGTATCGCCGATTGGCGTGCCACCGGGACGCTTTACACCGAGCTTGCGCCAGGCCACCGCAGGCTTGGCACGCTCCGGGGCGGACAAGCTGTAATCGAAATCGGCAGGCAGCACGACTTCAACGCCCCACGGTTCGTCGGCCTTCCAGCCGGATGTGCGCAAGTAGTTCGCCGTCGATGCGAGCGCATCCACCGGACTGCCCCAGATATCCCGCCGCCCGTCACCATCGAAATCGACGGCGCGCGCCAGATAGGTGGTGGGCATGAATTGCGTGTGGCCCATGGCACCGGCCCACGACCCGGCCATGCGGTCCGGTGTGATGTCGCCTCTTTGCAGGATGCGCAGCGCCGCGACCAGCTCCGACCGCCAATAGCGCTGACGCCGCGAATCGCCTGCCGCCAACGTCGCCAGCGAACGAATGATATTGAGGCTGCCAAGGTTCGTGCCGAAATTCGTCTCGACGCCCCAGACAGCCAGCACGACATAGCGATCGACGCCATAGCGGCGCTCAATATCGGCCAGAACGGAGCCGTACTTTCCCAGTTGCTCCAGACCCAACGCAACGCGCTTGTCGCTGACGGCACGATCCAGGTAACTCCACACCGGCGCCACGAATTCCGGCTGCTTGGTCGCAAGTTCCAGCACGCGCATGTCGGGTTCGAGTCCACGGGTGGCTCGATCGAACGTCGCCGCGCTCACGCCCGCCTTGAGAGCTTCAGCGCGCACGTCCGCCAACATCGGGGCAAGGTTCACTTCGGATGCCGATTGGGCGAAACCCGTTCCAGCGGACGCAGCCGTCAGCGCCGCCACCAAAACCAACCCCGCACTTCGCTTCCGCCAATGGCGCATTCTTAACTTCTCCCTAT
>JAEYYQ010000409.1 GCA_023428365.1 Pseudomonadota bacterium
GCGGCCGCGAGCATGCTCACCGCCTGATAGGCGGTGCCGGTTGCGCCATGCCAGACGGAGGCAGCCTTCGCGTCACCAGCGTTGACGTAATAGATATTCAAATACAACCCCAGGCTGAAGACCGTGAAGAGGCCGGCCATGATGCAGAGGCCGGCCATGCCGATCAGCAGCAGGGGCTTGTTGCGTCGGACGGTCGCCAGGCTCTCGATGAAGCCGACCTTCGGCTGCCTCTGCACCTGGGCATAACCGCGCTCCTTCACGAAGTAGGCGGGCAGCGCCCCGATCAACAGGATGTACACGCCCACCCCGAGCGCGACGAATCGCACGCCCTCGATGGAGTCTGTGAAGATATCCAGCTTGGTCAGGGCGAAAAGCCACACGGCAATCATGCCGCCGATGGGACTGAACAGCGCGCCAATCGCGCTGACCCGGGTGCGTTCGTGGTAATCCGGCGTCAACTCGATGCTCATCGCCGCCTTGGGCACCGCGAGCAGCGTGTAGGCGGTAAAATAAAGCACCGCGCAGAGCGCGAAGTAGACGATGTACGCCGTCGGGCTCCAGCCCCGCGGCATCGAGAACATCAGGATGAAGGACAGGGCGCACAGCGCGGCACCGGCCACGATCAGTGGCCGGCGCCGCCCGACGCGGGAGCGGAAATTGTCGGAAAAGTTTCCGACCAGCGGATCCGTGAGCGCGTCGAACAGTCGACCGCCGGCAAGCACCATGCCCAGCCACGCCGGGTTGACGCCCAGCGCAATGTTGTAGATCGGGTTGACGAGCTGGTGCGCGCCATTGCCCATCGTGTTGTCCGCCGTCAGGCTGAGACCGAACAACACCTTCGTCGTCTTGGGAACGACATCCTGCGGCGCGGTGACGTGCCGCGGGTTCGCGCTCGCGGATGACGGCGTGTCCGCAGCGCCATCCGCTGCAGAGTCGCGGATTTGGGGCTCAGTAGCCATCGGATCACTACGCCAACCGAACAGGTTTCCTCGCGCTCTTTCGGCTGCCCTGCCCCCCCACGATCACCGGATCAAGGGGTCGAGCGCGCGTTGCCAGATCTGGTAACCGGCGCGGTTCATGTGCAGCTGATCCTTGATATAGAGTTCCGGGCGAGCTTCGCCCTCCGGGGTCATCATCAGAGGATTCATGTCGATGATGTCCCGACGCGGATCCGCGGCGCAATAGGCGGCGACCAGGGCATTGGTCAGCGCCATTTCCTTCCGAAGTTCCCAGCGGGCCGGAGCCATGACCAATCCGATGAACAGGATTTGCGTCTCGGGGAATTCGGCGTGCAGCCGTTCACAAAACGTCCGGAAGTCTGCCGCCACGGCCTCGGCGGTCTTGCCGCTAGCCAGGTCATTGGTCCCCGAGTAGAAAACCACCAGGCGCGGTTTGAACGGCCGGACCAGCCGATCAAAAAAGTCGACGGCGTCGCTGATCTGGCTGCCGCCGAAACCGTGGTTGATGACCGGCAGATCCGGAAAATCACTCGCCAGGTTTCTCCACCCGCGAATCGACGAGCTTCCAATAAACAGAATCGGATTTTCCGGAGCGGGCGACTCCCGCCGCGTCGCCTCGATGGCCGAAACCTGCTCCTCCCACCGGGACACCGCCTGGGCTGTTCCCTGGCCGTGAAGGGCCGACACCAACAGTGCAGCGAGAATAAAAAGGACGGATCTCATTGTTCAGAATCAAGGGTTGTTCAGACTGGCTCCGGCGACCGCCAGAGCGGACAGCGCCGATCTTAACCCAGCGCCCAGCGAGCGGTTAAGTCGGATCACTTCTCGGGATTGATAATTGCGGTTTCCACGTTCAACGCCTCGCCGATCCGCCGGATGGTCTGAGCCCGATGACCCACTCCGAGGGCGAAGTGGTGGGTCGGTCCCTCGGCTACCCACCGTTTGAGGAACGTTCGGACGTCCGGCCGGAAGAAACCCCGTGTATTCGTGTTGCCGGTCGCCGGGATCGGCCCGTCCACGCTTTCGCCCTCTGCGACGATGAATTTGAAACGCCCGTGCGCATTCACGCCGATGCTGAGCATCGTGATCGGCCCTTCCTTGATCTTGAATTCGACCCCGGCACCGCTGCCGGGCTTGCCGTGATACTTGATCAAACTGCGCAACACCGGCTTCCGGGAAGCGATGTTGATGTGGTGCGGACCGTCATGGCCGACGAGGACGAAACCCTCGCGAAAATCGATCGGATGAAACTCGGCGAAACTGCCGCCGATGCCGAGACGATCCATGATCAACATCGCGACGCACGTTTTCAGATCCGACTCGCCGCACATCGGAAAGCCGGCGGCGGTGAGCAGGGAGTTGCCCACGATCAGATTGGTCACGATCTCACGCAATGCACTGCCCGGCGCGCCTTCATAGTAATAGGCGAGACCGTCGAGTTCGTGCAGCGCAATGAACTTGTCGAGCGCCACCGCGGCCCGCGCGGCCGTTTGCAGATCCTCCGGTGTCAGCTTGCGCGTCAGCGGGTCGCTCTGCGGATCAGGTGTATCGAAGAGATGCAGAATCTCGCTGCGCTTCGCCTCAATTTCGGCCGCGCTGATGGTCTCGCTGACGCGCAGGAGGTCCTCCGCCTCGGTCTGCACCACATGCAGGCCAAAGGCCGCCGTCAGGGCGGTCTGGTCCGTCTGCATGTCGAGCATGTGCTCAAGGGGATGACCGAAATGCCCGAGCCGCGCGCGCTTCAGGTCATGCAGCACCATCGCGATCTCACACCAATCGGTGATCTCCGCCTCCGCTGCGGGATCGTCGTGCAACGTGCCGATGATGACTTCGGGCGGGCGCCGCCCCATGCGGATGGCGACACCGGTGAACTCCGGCACGGAGCAGAAATCGTCGTTGGCCAGCTGCATGTAGGTCGTGGCCTTCGCGTAGTCCAACGCGGCCAACGGCTGCAGCGCGACCAGCACGATCGGGATATCAAGGCCGCGCACAATCGCGCCAAAGGTCGCCGAGGTCCCGTAGGTGACCATGTCGCAGAAAACCAAATCCAGGTCGGCGGCCTTCAGCTTGGGGAGCAACGCGTACGCATCCTGCGCCTTGTCGACCATGCCGAAATTGACGACCGTCACACCGCGGCTGCGCACCTTGTGTTCGAGAACCGGGAGCTTGGCCGTGAGTTCCTCCAGCAACCCGGGGAATTGCGGCCAATAGACATGATAACCGATGCCGAAGAGGCCGACGCGCGCGGTGCGAGGCTTGCGCCGCGGCACGTGAACCGGCTCGGCATC
>JAEYYQ010000420.1 GCA_023428365.1 Pseudomonadota bacterium
GGCTCGATACCACCGCGGACCTCGGCACGCTCAACGGGCGGCTGGAAGAACTGGAGCGCACCAGCGCCAAGATGATGCAGGTGCAGGAAACTCTGCTGGCTTCCGTGCAAGCCGTCCACCGGCATGCAACACGTTGGCAGGATCGGCGCCAGCGACTGCGGCAAGCCCTGCTGGGTGATGGCTGGTTTGGAACCAAGCAGAGCGAAACACCTGTCGTGTCCGCCGCCGAGACAACTCCGCCAAAGCCGAATTCGTTTTCGCGTGTGCGCGCCAGCCAGCAACGGACCGCGGCATGGGTTAATGACCGGATGACAAGAGCCCGCGAATTTGCGCGCTTCAGGCCACGGAAGGTGTAGCGCCTAAGGCAGGGAGCTGTCCCTGCCTGTTCCGCCGTATGATCAAGACGCCGGTTTGCCCCAGATCGCCTGAAGCCTAGCATCCCGCCCACACCCATGGCGGTAGATGATGTACTGGATCGGATTCTTGTCGGCGTAGTTCTGGTGATAATCCTCGGCTTTGGTGAAGGTCGATGCCTGCGTGATCTCGACCACGATCGGATCCTTGAAGCGCCCGCTCTTCTCCAGCGCCGCCTTGCTTTCTTCGGCTAGCCGCTTCTGTTCGTCGTTGTGATAGAAAATCGCCGGTCGATACTGATCGCCGCGATCGCAGAACTGCCCACCCTTGTCGAAGGGATCGACGTTCTTCCAGTAGACGTCGAGAAGCTGCTGATACGTGACTTTGCTCGGATCGTATTTGACTTCGACACCCTCCGTGTGCCCCGTCCCGCCTGTCGAAACCTCTTTATAAGTCGGGTTGGCGGTCTTGCCGCCGAGATAGCCCGATGTTGCATCGATAACGCCCGGCACTTTCTCGAAGTCGGATTCGGTGCACCAGAAGCAACCGCTAGCGAAGGTCGCAGTTTCGGTCTGCTGGGCAGACGCGGCCGTTGCCAGCGCCATCACAGCGGCGGCGGCCAAGCTCGTGACAAGGGAGCGAAACATCGGACTGATCCCTCACAGGCTGGACGGCGTGGCGGGCATCGTCGCGCCGGGGATGAACTTCATCGCGACGCCATTCATGCAATAGCGCAGGCCCGTCGGCTTCGGGCCGTCATCAAATACATGGCCCAGATGCCCACCGCACCGGCGGCAGTGAACCTCGGTTCGGAGCTGGAAGAACAGTGTCCGATCCTCCCGCGTGCCGATGGCATTATCGAGCGGTTTCCAGAAGCTCGGCCAACCCGTACCGCTGTCGTATTTCGTGTCTGACGAATAAACGGGCAAATCGCACCCCGCGCAGTGGTAAAGCCCCGGCGCGTAGTTCTTATCCAGCGGGCTGGAAAAAGCATACTCGGTGCCTTCCTCGCGCAGCACTTCGAACTGCTCGGCAGTCAGCTGCTTTTTCCATTCCTCTTTGGTCTTGGTGATTTCGAAGGTCTGTTTGGACGAACCGGACGAGTAGGCGCGCGCACCGGCAACGGCACTCAGCGCGGCAACCGCAACGCCGAGTTTCCCGAAATTGCGACGTGTTATCATATCCACGCTCCCGAATTCTTATTCGTTCTTCCCGCCAAGATATGCGCTTCGGCCGCAAAACCGTCCAGTCGCGGCTTATCACACTGTCGTGCAGATCGACCGGGGCGCCCGGCTCAGCTTACGATCGGAACGGGTTGATCGAGGACGATTTCATCGCAGCTCATCCGGCATCGGTAGGCGAGCATTTGCACACCGGCGGCTTGGGCTGTATCGAAGGCGATGCCGTAGGTCGGATCGATGTCGCGGGCCAAAGAGAATTGCTCTGCGTCGCCCCGCTGGATCAGAAACATCATGACCGCGCGGTGCCCTTCACGGACCATATCAGATAGTTCTTTCAAGTGCTTAGTACCACGCTCGGTAACGCTGTCGGGAAACTCCGCATGGCCCAGCTTGCGCATCATGTGAACGTTCTTGATCTCGACGTAACACAGCCCCTTGCTGGCACATTCGAGCAGCAAGTCGATGCGGCTGTTGACGCCGTATTTCACCTCGCGCCGTAGATCGGGATAGTCCGTCAGTCCGGCCACGCGCGCCTCGCGAATAGCCTCGGCAACCAGGGCATTCGGTCGGTTGGTGTTGATCCCGACCAGCGATGGCCCTGCCCCCAGGTCCGCTTCGATCATTTCCCAGGTGTGCCGGTATTTGCGTGTCTTGCTATCGCTCTCGGACAGCCATACCACCGAGCCCGGCGTGGTCAGTCCGATCATCGAGCCGGTATTCGGACAGGTCGCCGTAACCGTCTCGCCGCTGTCGAGGACAACGTCGGCAAGGAAACGCTTGTAGCGGCGAAGGAGCTGGCCACGGACCAGAGGTGTTTGGAAGCGCATGGCCGGCAAGCTACGGCGGCACTTCAGGCAAGGCAAGACGATCCGGTATAAGATCGTCGGCGAGACGACGGGAGGGGAAGGACGCAGCGATGACGCAGAACGACGACGTAGTGACCGCAGCAGTGCTGGTTATCGGTGACGAGATCCTGTCCGGGCGCACCAAGGACAAGAACATCGGCTATATCGCCGACCACTGCACAGCGATCGGCATCCAGCTCAAGGAAGTGCGCATCGTATCGGATATCGAGGACGACATCGCCGACGCGGTGAACAGCCTGCGGGCGCGCTACAATTACGTTTTCACCACCGGCGGCATCGGACCGACCCACGACGACATCACAGCAGATTCCATCGCCAAGGCGTTCGGCGTGCCGATCGACGTCGACCCGCGCGCCATGGCCCTGCTGAAGCCCTATTACGATCGGCGCGGACTGGAAATCACGCCCGGCCGCCTGCGGATGGCTCGCATCCCGCAAGGCGCGGATCTGGTCGAAAATTCCATCTCGGTAGCGCCAGGCTTCATGCTCGAAAACGTCATCACCATGGCGGGCATCCCGAACGTCATGCAGGTCATGCTGGATGCCGTGACGCCGAGGCTGCGGACGGGGCGCAAAATGCTGTC